>REDM01000100.1 GCA_007693485.1 Spirochaetaceae bacterium | reverse complement strand
GTGCAGCGGGTTGTGGTGGTTCCCGCTTACGTGATGGCGTAGGCAAACGAGGCGGGCAGTGCGTGAACAAAGGGCTGCCGCAGCGAAAAATGCACAGCCTTTGGAACACTCCCTGGAGTTCCTTCAGGGTGGTTTCGTCAGTATACTGTACCTACGCCGCACCGCCGGCACACAGATTGCATGAATCCTCGGGGTATTCCGGGTTGTTGCATAAACAAAACCAAGGAGGATGTTCTGGACTTTCGAACCTTATTCAGTCGCGCATTTCTAACTATTGCTGCGATCCTCGGTGTTGCCGGCGGAATAAACAGCCTGACCACCGCCGTATTTCTTCGTCACGCGGTAACCGCCGTGGGTGTCGTGAGCGGGTTCGAACGGGAGACCGGCCGGTCTGCTCCGTTTCTCGGTGGGGGTGAAACCGGTGTCATCTACTACCCGACCGTTGAGTTTCGCACTGCAGACGGAAATCGTCGAAGCTTCACGTCACCGGTTGGTCGCAGTCGCCGCGAACCCGCCGTGGGAGCTATGGTCGGCGTCCGGTACCACCCGCGCCACACCGGCAGCGAACGAATCGATGCACCGTTCGAGATCTGGGGGCGCGCTGCCATTTTCGGGGGGCTGGCAGTGCTTTTCGCACTGATCGGGGTGATTGGACCGCTGGGACTCGGAAAGCCTGAGCCGGGTCCGCGACCTCCCGATGATGAGGGGTTACCGGATGGAGAATGAGCGTACCCACGATGGTTCTCACGACGTGAATACCGGTGTCAATATGCGTGACGATGCCGTGAAGTCTCAGCGTATTCGTGAGCAGGCGTTGTCCAAAGAGGTTCAGCCCTTCGTGCTGCAACAATTCCGTGAACGGGTAGACCCTGCGGACGCTGCGACGGCGGTTGCGGATCGGTTTCCGATCGATCAGCACAAGGCGTACCGATGGACCGCGATCATCTACGACGAACTGGAGCGTTCACGGCGGCTCATCGCCCGTATCTTTGCAACCGTAATGTGGTTGGGTGCGCTTTTGATCGTGATTCCGGTGGTGGGCGCGATAACCGGGCGAGTCACCGAAACCGCCCCCATTGCCGTGATTCAGATGGCAATCGGTGTGGTGTTGCTCGTTGGAGGAATTGTCGGGGGATTGAACGCGCACCGCTTCACCGCTTCGCGATAGCTTCGCGTCCTCCCCTGCTCAGACCGGGTCGGCGAAGTGGGGTGACACGAGGTGTCCTGGCGCAACCTCCAGCATGTCTGATGCAGCCACGGTACCGCCGGCAGATGTGCGCTCTTCCGCGGGCCGCGGTGATCTCTCGAAGATGCTCTCGTCGATGTTCACGGGTGGACGTGTGGGATCGGGTACTTCACGGAATCGCCGCGTCGCGGTGCGCACCGCTTCATCCTGGACGGTAATCTGGGGAATGGCCGCGTAGAGATGTCGGGTGTATGGGTGGAGCGGACGGGCGGTCAGCTCGCGCGCCTGCGCCTCTTCCATCATCAGTCCACGATACATTACGCCGATTCGGTCGCTGATGTAGGAAACAACGGCTAGATCGTGGGCTATGAAGAGCATCGAGAGTTTGTATTCGTCCTTCAGTCGCAGCAGCAGATTCAGAATCTGACCCTGAATCGACACGTCGAGTGCCGATACTACCTCATCGCAGATGAGGAGTTCAGGCTTCACCATCAGTGCGCGCGCGATGGAGATGCGCTGGCGCTGCCCTCCCGAGAAATCCGCGGGGCGCCGGTCGAGATCTGAAGCTTGGAGTCCGACGTCCACCATGACGGCCTTCGCCTCTTCGAGGGCCTGTTTCGGTCCCGGCCAATAGGGCGAATAGCGGTATCCTGCCGTCAGGATTTCGAGAATAGTCATGCGTGGGTTCAGGGAGCGCGCGGGATCCTGAAACACGTACTTGATCTTGCCGCGCAGTTCTGCGAGTTCAGATCGACCGAGTGAGTGCACGTTGTAGGTTTTGCCACTCTGCTCGGTGAAGTGTATGGATCCCACGTCGGGCGTGTACATCTGGACGATAGTGCGTGCGGTGGTGGTTTTTCCGCACCCCGACTCGCCGACCAGACCGTAAATTTCCTGGTCACCGACAGTAAAGCTCACACCGTTTACCGCGTAAACGTAACGCTCCTCTCGGGCGAAGAAACCGGCCTCGAGATTGAACCGCTTGTACAGGTTTCGTACCATCAGCATCGCTTACTCCTTCACTCCAGACAGGAGGCAACGATGCCGGTGGCCATCTTCAACGACTGGTGGAACCGCGGACGTACAGGCGTCGTGAACGAGGGGGCATCGTGGCGCAAACGGACATCCCGGTTCCGGATTGTATGGGTTGGGAACCGTTCCGGGAATGATCTGCAGCTGATCCGAGGTGTAGTGACGCCCGAATGAGAGAATCGAGTTCAGCAGGGCGCGGGTGTAGGGATGACGCGGCGCGTGCAGTACGTCACGGGTGAGGCCGCTTTCCAGAACCATCCCCCCGTACATCACAACGATGCGATCGGCAATTTTCGAAATGAGTGCGAGATTGTGTGTGATGAACAGAATACCCAGGTTTCGCTCCTCGCGCAGTCGCAGCAGCAGATCCATGATCCCTGCCTGAATGGTTACGTCGAGCGCGGTGGTCGGTTCGTCGGCAATGAGAACCTTGGGGTCAGACGCGAGCGCGAGCGCGATCATGATTCGCTGCAAGAGGCCCCCGGAAAACTGGTGCGGGAAGTTGACCATCCGCTGCTCGGCGTACGGGACGTTTACCTCATTGAGGAGCTCGATAGACCGCCGGTGAACCTCCTGTTCGCCAAGGTCGGGCTTGTGAGCGGTGATTGTCTCCGCCATGGCCCGGCCTACCGAGTAGATCGGGTCGAATGACCGACCGGGCTCCTGAAAGATCATGCTCACCTCAGCACCCCGAAATTCACGAAGCTCCGTCGGCGAGAGCGAGAACACGGACCGACCGCGATAACGTATATCGCCACCGGAGTAGACCCCGTTTGCCGGGAGCAAACGCATCACGGACGAAGCGGTAACACTCTTGCCGGATCCACTTTCGCCGACAATACCGACGATTTCACCTTCGTTCATCTCCAGGGATGCCCCACGTACGGCGTGCAGCATACCAGAGGAAGTGGCAAAGTCTACGTGCAGGTTGTCAATTTCCAACAGGCTCACTGGATTCGCCTCTCGCGGTAGTATGGGTCCAATACGTCGCGCAATAAATCACCGAGAAAATTGAACGCGAGCGTCGTCAACAGCAAAAAGAACCCCGGCCACATGAACCATGGAAAGTTTCGCAGATTTGACAGCGAGCTGATCTGCCTGTTCAGAAGCGAGCCCCAGCTGACCGCCGGATCGATGATACCAAGACCGAGATATGAGAGCACCGTTTCGCCCAGGATAAAGCCGGGAATTCCAAGGGTGATGCTGACGATCAGAATCGAGGCCATCTGAGGGATGATCTGCCGAAAGATGATGACCAGCGCCGGAATGCCCTGCAGTTGAGCGGCGGTAATGAAGTCTTCGCGCTTGATGCTGTGCACCATGCCCCTGATGAGCCGGGCGCTTCCGGGCCAGCCCACAAACGAAAGTATCACCGTGATCAAAATGAACGACTGCCCGGAGTCGAGGTCCCGAGACAGTACCGATCGCAGAAACAGTATCAGATAGAGTCCGGGAATCAGGATAAAAAACTCCGCAACGCGCATGACGATCCAGTCGAGCCATCCGCCGTAGTATCCCGCCAGCCCCCCCAGCATGATGGCGAGCGTCAGGGAGATGGTAATCCCCACAAACCCGATGGTGAGGGAGATGCGAGCTCCGTGAAGAACGCGCGTAAACAGATCGCGCCCCAGATGGTCGGCGCCAAACAAAAACGCGGGGTAGGTTCTCCCGCCGTCTTCCCAGGTGCGTCCGTCGTCGGCGTAGGGGCGTTCCGTTCCAAACAGGTGAGTGTTCAGCGGGATCAGCCCCCACTTGCGGTAGTCGGGACCGCGGGCGAACAGGCGTACCGGGACGAACTCGCCGCGCAGCGGTACGTAGCGCCAGTTGATCTGATCGACCAGGGCGTGACGCTGCACCTGCAGTCCCAAACCAAGCTCTCGGGACCAGAGGCGAACATTGGGAGGATGAAAGTTATGGTTACGAAACACGGTCTGCGGAGTGTAGGGCGTGAGAAACTCCGCAAAGATCATGGTGCCGTAGAGCGTGAACAGGACGATTACGGATGCGAGAGCAACTGGTCGCTTACGGATTGCAGAAAAGAATCGTTTCATGTCTTGCCGTACCGGATGCGCGGATCAACCAGCGCCAGCAGAATATCTGCCGTGATCATTCCAAAGAGGACGAGAAAACTGATAAACATGATGTTGGTCAGTACCAGATTGATGTCTTCCTGTCGAACAGCTTCGTACATCAGCCGCCCGATGCCCGGATACGAGAAGATGATCTCGAGGATGAGCGAGCCGGAGAAGAGCCCGGCAAAGAGGTTTGCGCTCGACGTGATATAGGGGTTCAGCGTGTTTCGAAACGCGTGCGCGAAGTAGACCCGCCGCTCCGATACGCCCCGCGAGCGGATGGATGTGATGTAGGGCTGCCCCAGCTGATCGAGCATGGTGGCTCGAATCATCCGCATGGTTCCGCCGATGCCGGAAAGAAAGGCACCGATCAGCGGCAGCAGAATGTGGTAGAGGTAGCTGAAGCCAAACCGCACCGGGTCTTCCTGAAACGGAAACGGGGGGTAGGCGGTGATTGGAAACAGCCCCGTTGCCGACGCAAACAGTTGCAGGAGAATCAGGAGCAGAATGCCGGGAAATGCGTGCAGGAAGAGAGCAACAAAGGTTGCAACCACGTCCACGCGGGTACCGACCTTGCTGGAGAAGTAGATGCCCAGGGCAAACGAGATCACCGTCAGAAAGAACAGCGATATCAGATTCAGGATGAGAGAGTTGATCATTCGGTCGCGGATCAGAAAGAGCACGGGCGCCCGTGAGAGCATGGTACGGCCGAGGTCTCGCTGCACAAACACCTGATGCAGCCACCGGCCGTACTGCACATAGAAGGGCCGATCCAGACCCAGGCGCGCTCGCATGGCGGCGATCGCTTCCTCGGTGTAAATGTTGTCGGCTTGGCGAAAGTCCTGCGACATGAGCATCTGGCTGCGCACGTAGTTGTCCACAATATCGCCCGGTGTCAGCGACATCAGAAAGAAGACTGCCAGTCCCAGGACAAAGAGCATCGACACCATCGACCCGATCCGCCCGAGAATAAAGGTAAAGAGCGGATACCGCGCTCTGAGGCGGGAATAGGGACTGAGCAGTTTGGCGACAACTCTGCGAAGTTTGGGCGGAAACGTCATGACGCTCAGGGCCGCAAGAAGACGTACTCCGACTGGAACCCACCCAAGGTATCAAAATAGACGTTATCCCACCGGTCCCGGACGGCAAGGAAGGACAACGGGTGTACCAGATACATCACTGGGAGCTGGGTCAACAGAATACGCTGGTACTCGTCGTAGATCTCCTTGCGCCGCACGGGGTCGATCGTGAATCTGCCGGCGTTGTAGAGGAAGTCGATTCGCGCCTGCCACTCGGTGGCGGGTGATTCCTGCAACGGATGCCAGAGGTGAAAATTTCCACTCGACTGCCAGACGTTGCTGCCGCTTGACGGCCAGTAATTGACGCCCAGAGCAACGCCAACCACCTCCCAGTCGTAGGTGGAGGTGAGCCGCTCAACGAGGTTCTGGAAATCGATGGGGCGAACCCGTGCGGTGATCCCCACCTCAGAGAGCTCGTCGGCAAAGATGTTCATGATATCGACCCATATCTCGTTCTCGACGCCGACGTTAACGGTAAACTCGATGGGATTTCCGTCCCAGTCGCGCATCACCCCGGCGCTGTCACGGGTGATACCTATGGAAGCGAGCAGCTCCACGGCACGCTCGGGGTTGAAGGTAAACTCCAGGCGGATATCCGGGTCAAACATCGGGTTGACTCGGGCAAAAAAGTGCTCCGCCGGTGTCGCGAGTCCCCGGTAGACCTGGGCGGCAATACGCTCCCGGTTGATCAGGCTGCTCATAGCCTGGCGAAACTCGGTCTGGATGAACCAGCTGTAGACCGTGGGATTGAGCGCGTTTGGGTTCTGGTTGAAGCTGATGAAGGATGAGCCGAGGGACTCGCCTCCGTTGAACACCGTGTAGTCGGGGTTTGGGACGCTCAGAAGCGGCTCGAGGTCCTCGGGGCGCGGCGAGTACGAATCCTTGCTGCCGTCGCGAAAGAGCAGGAACTCGGTGTTGCGATCGGGTACAACCCGATAGATAAGCCGCTCGATGTAGGGCAGCGATGTTCCGGCAGCGTCGGTACGCCAGTAGTTAGGGTTACGCTGCGCTACAACCCGGACACCGGGAGAGTATTCTACCAGATGGTACTGGCCAATGGATGGTATGGTGCGCACGTCGGTGTCGACGCTGAACAGGTTGAGCACCCCTTCGACCCCCTGCTCGCGTTTGACCGGCTCGTACCGGTGACGTGGACCAAACTGCATGTTGGACGAGAGGATCGGGTCGGCGATGGCGCGCGGGTAGACAAAGGCAAAGCGCCGGTCGTCGATGCGCTCGATGCGGATGCGATCGCGGGTTCCGTCGGGAAGTTCAATGAATTGCTGTGCATACCCGGGCTGCTGGAGGTTTGGGTCTCCGTTTATTTCCTCATACCAGAAAATGACGTCGTCAGACGTAACTTTAACCCCTTCTTCGCGGGTCTGTCCGGGGGTGGTCCAGTAAAGATCGTCCCGCAGGGTAAAGACTACGCGCATGGTCTGATCTGCTTCGTTCACCTGCACGTCAAACGACGCGAGATTGGGTGTCCACTCGCGGGCATGGGGGTCGTAGTCGGCGAGGAAGTCGAAGAGGCCGGAGATTACGGTGCCGGTATCGGCATCGCGGGCGGTCAGGGTATTGAAGGACCGAGGGTCGTTGTTGATCGAGCCGGTCCAGGTTCCTCCAACGGTGCCAACGGCAAACTCTCCGCCACCAAACCGTTCAACGGTACGCGACAGAATGCCCTCGCGCGTCTGGGCGCGCATGGCAAACGCCTCGTCCTCCGTTAATTCTTCCCGGCCACACCCTGCCAATACCAGAACACACATCACACAGATCGCAGCGATCCGTCCCACCGTTTTTCCCGACCGTATCATCATTCTGATTCTATCTCCCCGCGCATGGAAATCAACGCTCTTCGCATAATGTACTATAATCGGTTGGCAAATGAAAATGCCGCCGCGGCGCATCAGCGCGCGCCAGGGCGATCCAACGGCGCTCGCCGGCAGCTCCTATATCTCTCCAAACCGCGCAAGGTAGTCACGGACGATCGCCGGCGGTTCTTCGCCCTCGGCCACAAAGATGAGCGCTGCAGAATTAATGCAGTAGCGCAACCCGGTGGGAGGTGGTCCGTCGGTGAACACGTGCCCGAGATGTGAGCCGCTCGAGCTGTCGACCACCTCAATCCGGCGCATCCAGAGGGAATCGTCGTTGCGATAGAGAACAGCGTCGGGGTGGATTGGTTGCCAGTAGCTGGGCCATCCGGTTCCCGAGTCGTACTTGTGCTCCGAACTGAACAGGGGTTGGCCGGTCGCGCGTGAGTAGTAGATCCCGGGTCGATAGACTCCGTCGTACTCACCGGTGAATGCTCGCTCGGTACCTTTTTCACGCAGCACGTAGTACTCAAAGTCGGTCAGCCGCTCGCGCCACTGGGCCTCGCTGAGCTCGATGGGGTAGCGGCGGACCTCCTCGGGTGAGGCGACGGTTGCACCGGCGGGCACCTGATTCCGCACCGGCTGTGACTCCGTTCGGCCGGCAGCGATCCCCACTGCAGCGGTAATGACCACCAGGGCAAGACTGAATCCTGCGATCCACGGTGTGCGTCGAATCATTGATGACCTCCTTGGTCGTGAACTGCATTCAGTATACTTCCTCTCCACGGTAAAGGCGAAGCGTTTCGCCTGACTTCCTCTTGACGGACCGAAGACTCGAAGCATAGGGTGATCCGTGTTTGACCATGTTCTGCGCCGCGGCAAGGATCACCTCCTTGCGCCCCTCGTTCGGGTTGCCGGATCGAGGTTCCACCCGAATCTCATCTCCGTAGCCGCCGCCGTAATTGGTGTCGCGGCCGCTGTTGCACTTGCGAACGGAGCGTACGGGCTGGCCGCTGCCCTCTGGGTGAGCAACCGGCTTGTCGACGGCCTCGATGGTGCGGTTGCCCGGGCGACCGGTCAGACGTCCGAGTTTGGCGGCTACCTCGATCTGATGCTCGATGTGGTAGTCTACAGCGCCATTCCCATTGGATTTGCCCTCCATCGCCCCGAACCCGAGGTGTTCCTCGCCGTCACCCTGCTTCTTGCCGCGTGCTATATAAACATCACATCGTGGCTCTATCTCTCCGTCCTGATCGAGCGGCATCGGCAATCACGTGAGTTCGCCGCAGCCCCGCAACGGCTGACCGCGATCGCGATGCCGCGAGGGCTGGTGGAGGGAGCGGAGACCATCGTCGCATACCTCGTGTTGATGCTCTTTCCCGATTACGCTGTGGTGATTCTTCTGATCACCGCCGCAGCCATTCTGGTTGGAGCGGTGCAGCGGATGATCTGGTCGGTCGGACGGTTTCCCGGTGGGGGGCCTTAACAGAGCGGCCTGTTTTCGCTACCATTCGGTCGAATCATGTTTTCATCCAAACGAAATTCGGCGCCGGCGCCGATCCCCGCTGAGATGCGGGCAGTGGTCATCGAGCAGTTCGGCGGCCTCGAGGTACTGAAACAGCAGACGGTTCCCGTTCCCGAAGCAACGCACGAAGACGTGCTGGTGCGCGTGAGTGCCGTGGGGATCAATCCGGTCGACTGGAAGACTCGCGGTGGTGAAGGGGTTGCCGCGCATATAACCGGCTTTCCATTTGTGCTCGGTTGGGATATCGCCGGTACCGTCGTGGCCAAGGGCCGGAGGGTGACCCGCTTCGAGGTGGGAGACCGGGTCATGGGAATGGTGAATTTCCCCTCGGGCGGCGGTGGCTGCGCCGAATACGTGTTGACCCGCGATACCAATCTCGCCGCTATTGATGACTCGGTCGGGTTCCGCGACGCAGCGGCCGTACCGCTCGCCGCGCTCACCGCGTGGCAGGCGCTCTTTGACACCGCCCGGCTGCAAAGTGGAAAGCGGGTGCTGGTCCACGCCGCCGCCGGGGGGGTGGGACACCTTGCGGTCCAGCTGGCGAAGTGGAAGGGAGCTTACGTCATTGGCACCGCCAGCGAGCGAAACCACCAGTTTGCCCGGTCTCTCGGTTGTGATGAAGTCTATCGCTACGATGGGGATGTTCCCCCCTGGACCCGAATCGATGACGTCGACGTGGTGCTCGATACCATCGGAGGCGGAACGCGCGAACAGTCGCTGAAGGTGTTGCGCCGCGGGGGATTATTGGTAACTCTCCTGACCGGCGACAGCAAGGCGGGACTCAATGCGCCAACCCGCGTGAAAAAGATCCTTGTTAAACCGAATGAGCGCGAGCTCGAGCAGATTGCAGCATTGATGAAGGAAGGTGCCCTGCGCGTCCACACCACCGCTGTATCGGGTCTTCGCAACGTGACCGAGGCCCACAGTCTGAGCGAAAGCCGCCACGTGCGCGGAAAGATCGTGGTGACGCTGTAGCAGGCGCGGGTTACGGTGTATCGAGCAGTCCGGTGGCGGCAGCGCCCGCATGGGCCACTTCCAGAATCCGGTCGAGGTCCTCGTCTGTGTGAATCGCCATGAACGACGTCCGGATCAACGCACGGTTGGGGGGAACCGCGGGACTGATAACCGGGTTAACGTAGACACCGTGCTCGAAGAGGTATTTCCAGAAGAGGAAAGTCTTCTGGTTGTCTCCGATAATCAGCGGAACGATTGCCGTCTCGGACGTGCCGATGTCAAATCCAATGCTCCGGAATCCTTCGCGCATCCGTTCGGAAATCTCCTGCAGGCGTCGGACCCGGTCGGGCTCCTGTTCGATGATGTCCAGCGCCTTCATTGCCGCGGCCAGGTTCGACGGCGGCATGCTCGCGCTGAAAATGAGTGAGCGCGCGAAGTGGCGGATGTAGTCGATCACCTGCGTGTCGCCGGCCACGAATCCGCCGATCGATCCAAACGACTTCGAGAACGTGCACATCACCAGATCGGCGAGGTCGGGATTCCCGTGGTGCTCCAGAGTGCCGTGGCCGGTATCACCCACAACGCCAATTGCGTGCGCTTCGTCGAGGTAGATACGCACGTGGTGCCGGTCGGCGAGTTCGCGCAGACTCGGTATATCGGCAATATCCCCCTCCATGCTGAACACGCCGTCGGTGACCAGAAGCTTTGGCTCGTCGGCCGGGATGGCTTCGAGTGTTTCCCGGAGGCTGGCCAGATTATTGTGCTTGTATCGATGGACATGGACACGGCGGTGAATGCCGGACGCGAGGAAGATCCCGTCCACGATCGACGCGTGGTTCAGTTTGTCGGTGATCACGTGGTCGCCGTCCCCCACCAGCGCCGAAATTGCACCGAGGTTGGTCTGATAACCGGTTGTGAAGCAGAGGGCTGCCGGTTTGCGCACAAACGCGGCAAGCCGGGCTTCGAGCTCTTCGTGCAGGAGCAGGGTTCCATTCATGAACCGTGAACCGGAGCAGCTGGTGCCGTAATGCCGAATTGCGTTCTCAGCAGCTTCCTTGACGCGGGGGTCAAGAGAGAGGCCGAGGTAGTTATTGGAGCCCGCCATGATGAGTTCGCGACCCTCGACAATCACCCGCGCTCCCGCATAGGCCTCAATTGGGCGAAAATACGGGTAGAGGCCGTTGTTGCGCGCCTCGGCGGCGTCATTGAAGGCAAACGCCTTGCGGAAGATATCCGCGTTGTGGGTGGTAGTGTCCTGCAATTCGGCCGTGCTCATGAAGTGCTCCTTGTTCCCCGCCGCGCCCTGAGTACAACCCGGTCCATCCAGCTGAAGAGTATCCAGGGCGCAAACCGTTTCAACCAGACTATCAGCTGTGCCTCGCCCCCCGCAAGTATGACGAAGCGGCCTCGTCGTACTCCGCGAAGACACGCCTTCGCCACCCGGTCGGGAGGCAGAATCCGGGCGCCGGCCGAGAGTGCTGCGGTCTCCGGTGGTTTGTGCGCCTGCTCCGCCGCGAGTTGCGGGGTATCGGTGTCGCCCGGACAGAGGACCGATACACGAACGCCGTCGACAGCCAGTTCGCTGCGCAGCGCCTCGGAGAAGCCGACCACCGCGAACTTGCTCGCCGCATAGGCGGTATATCCAGTGGTGCCCACGAGCCCTGCCAGTGAAGAAACGTTCACCACGTGCCCCCGGCTACGGCGAAGCGCGTCCAGCAGGGCCTGCGTCATATTCCAGGTGCCCTCGAGGTTCACCGCGATCATGCGATGCAGATCCTCGCGGGTGTACCGGTCGAATCGACCCGGCAGGGCGTCGCCGGCGCAGTTGAAGAGAAACCGTGGGGTACCGTACTCGGCCTCGATGCGCGCTGCCGCCTCACGGACGGCGGTCTGGTTGGTGACGTCCAGTTGTACCGTCCAGACCACCGCGTTGGGTACCAGTGACATGATCTCAACCTTGGCAGCGGCAAGCCGGTCGGGAGTTCGCCCAATCAGTACAATGTGCGCACCAAGGCCGGCGAGTTGCCGGGCAAGGGCGAGCCCAATGCCACTCGATCCACCGGTGACGCAGGCAAGACTGCCGCGAAATGGGTTCATACCCCCATTGTACACGTTCCGGTAACTCGTTGCAGACAAAACGGTGCAGACAAAATGTTGCGCCACAGCCGGATTTGCGCCATGATGAAAGAAGAGCGGGTGCTCAGGAGGAAGGGTGAGTCTGCAGGAACATCTCTCGCCATCCCGGATTGTGTTTCTCGAAGCCGGTATCGATCGCGATGAGGCGATCCAGAGTCTGGTTACGGCGGCGTTTGGCGAAGTTCCCGGGGTCGATGAGCAGCGGATCCGCGACCTGGTATTTGATCGGGAGCGTTCGCTCTCGTCCTGCCTGGGCGATGGGATCGCAGTTCCTCATGCCGTGCTCGACGACCCGTTTGAGAGCGTGCTTGCGGTTGGTATATCGCACGATGGGATCGATTGGGATACCGATACGCATGGGAGAGTCCATCTGGTCATCCTGCTGGTCAGCGGTCGGATGGACCATCTGCGCATCCTCAGCGAGGTTGCCGGACTGCTGAAGGACCCCGAACGGGCAAAGATGATCGTTGCCGCCTCGACGCAAACCGATGTCTACCGTCTCTTTCAGTCCAACCTCTCCACCGCCGATTCAAAAAAGGGCGATGGGCGTCGTGCGCTGTCGCGGCTGACCTTTCAGCGGGCGCGGGAGATTGCACAGGATCTGGAGCGGGGCCGGCTGCTGTTGCACGCCGATGCAATCGACGATCCTGAGTTTGTCATGGAACTGGTGCAGGATCGGTCCATCATGGTGGTAACCGCGACTCCCGAACTCTACAAAGAGGAGTTCGGAGACGCAATCGACATCATTCCCATTCCCTTCAAAGGAATCCGCCGGTCAACCCACGTGCAGTTTGCCCTGCTGTTTCTGCTGTCTCAGGGGAGAATCGCACACGACGACGTGATCGTGAACGTCTACGGGGTGCCTGAATCGGGGATGCTCGACTCAATCCGGCTGACTCACATCGGCAGCGAGCTGGAGTTTCCCATGGACCTGCAGGCTGGGCGCATTCCCTCCGATGTGACCAACCACGTGCTGACGCGGGTGCTGCAGATAGCCGGTGAGCTCGCTGCCGAAGGCCGTGAGGGAAAAGCGGTGGGGACGCTCTTTGTGCTCGGTGATTACGAGAACGTGCGAGAGCTCACCCGGCAGCTGATCATGAACCCTTTTCGCGGCTACGACGAGATTGACCGTAACATTCTCGATCCGTCACTCGAAGAGACGGTCAAGGAATACAGCCGAATCGACGGGGCCTTCGTGATTCGCGGCGATGGGGTCATTGAGTCGGCCGGAACCTTTTTGACGGCGGCACCCCCGGAAGAAGAGCTGCAGTCGGGACTTGGGGCGCGACACGCGGCGGCGCTTGGCGTCAGTGGCGCCACCAACGCGATTGCGATTGCTATCTCGGAATCAACGCGCAAGATCAGCATTTTTCACGCAGGGCGGCGGATTTTGTTCATGTAGTCATGTTCACCGGCTCATGTCGCCATGTTCACCGACAGGCCGATCACCCGCCGGTGCGTTCCCACTCGCGTTCGAGCTGCGCCGACCGCTTGATCGTGCGCCGCAGCCAGCCGAGCAGGATCTCTTCGCGCTCGGCGGCGGGCAGCCTCCAGTCGTCCCGGTCGCGCCGCAGGGCGCTGCAGAGTGTGTTCAGAATGATGGCCGCGGAAACCGAAATGTTGAAGCTCTCGACAAAGCCGTACATGGGGATTCGCAGTCGCTCGTCGGCTGCTTCCAGGGCGGTTTCGGAAAGTCCCTCGAGTTCGTTGCCAAGCAGTACTGCGGTGGGAGCGTCGGCCACACGAAACTCGTCGAGCGGCACGGTGCGCCCGTGCGGCGTGGTGGCTACGATGCGGTATCCTCTCCGGCGCAGCTCGGCGATCGCCTCCGGGGTGTTGTTCTCACTCCGGCCGTAGCGGTGCAGCGTCAGCCACTGGGCGGTCCCCAGCTCCACGTCAGGATTGATCCGGTAGCTGTTGCGATTCTCGATGATGTGCACGTCCTGAATCCCGAAGCAGTCGCAGGTGCGCAGCACCGCGCTCGCGTTATGGGGCTGATAGATGTCCTCGAGGACGACCGTGACAAAACGCGTCCGCTGCTCGAGGACGCGCATCATGGTCTCGCGTCGCTGTTCGGTAACGAATCGCTCGAGGTAGGCAATACGGGATTGAAGTTCGGACATTCGGTCAGTTGTCGGAGCGCTTGGTACCGACGGAGGGTTTGGTACCCGGTTTCTTGTGCGTTCCAACCCGGACCTGCTGAACGCAATGCTCGCAGTCCAGGTCTTCCCGGCTGCAGAAATACCCAAGTTCTTCGTTCCAGCGTACTTTCTCAACCGGACAGGTTTCATAGTACTTCACAAAGTGAAGCAGGCGCTGGAACACCACTTCGGACATGCGGTGTTCCATGTGGCACGCCTCTTCTTCTGCCGCCGACTCGTCGATTCCCAGTACCTTGATGAGGAAGTCGCGCATCGCGCCGTACTTCTGCATGATCTCCTTGGCCACTACCATACCTTCATCGGTAAGCGTGATGATGTCGTAAGGAGCGTAGTTGATGAGTCCGCGCTTGGAGAGCGTGCGCAGCGCACCGGTCACCGATGACGCAATGACACCCAGATCGTGAGCGATATCGGTGACCCGTGCCGCCCGCTTCCGCAGCTCGATAAGGTAGATGGTTTTGAGGTACATCTCCAGGCTTTCGGTGAGTTCCTGTGTTTTTGTCATCGCTGGTCTCCTGTCAGGTTCTCCGCCCGAGAGGGTACGGTCCGCAGAACAACCGCAGGTTCTCGGGGTGCCAAGGTAACCGCCTGACCCGGGAAGAAGGAGTGGGTGTATTCGGTGTGGGCCAGGTACCCTCGACCATGACATTGTACCCGATATGTCACGTCGTGGCCACGGAACTCCCGGGCGACGATTTCGCCCTGGTTTGGGCGGTCTGCAATCGCAGCAGCCACGGGCGAAGCGACGCCGGATACAACGAAAGCAGAGTCTGCAGCGGAACCCTGCGGCAGCGCCGACAGTTGCAGATGCTCGGGACGGAGTGACAGCAGTACCTCACCGGTTGCCGACGGCCGGATGGGGATGGTTCCCAGCTCGGTCTCGGCGAACTCCCCAACAGCCGTGCCGGAGAGAAGGTTTGCCCGCCCAAGGAACTGCGCCACAAAGGCGGTGCCGGGATGGTGGTAGACTTCTTCGGGTGTGCCCACCTGCTCGATACGCCCCTCGTTCATGACCGCGAGACGGTCACAGAAGGAGAGCGCCTCTTCCTGGTCGTGGGTTACCAGAATGGCGTTGAGACCCTGCGCCTTCAGCAGCGAGCGGATCTCACGCCGGGTTGCATCGCGAAGCGATGCATCGAGGTTGGAGAAGGGTTCGTCCATCAGGAGCAGCTGCGGCTGTGCCGAGAGCGCCCGGGCGAGTGCAACGCGTTGCTGTTGGCCGCCGGAGAGTTCGTCCGGCATACGGTCGTCCACGTCGGTCAGCCCGACCATGCAGAGCATTCCCCGCGCCCGTTCGCGTCGCTGTGCGGGCGGCACGGATCGCATCGCAAACATCACGTTCTTGATTACCGAGAGGTGGGGGAAGAGCGCATAGTCCTGAAAGACAAAGCCTACCCGCCGTTTCTCCGGGGGAAGGCCGGTTACGTTGCGTTCACGGATGGCCACAATTCCGCCGTCGGGGCGTTCGAATCCGGCGATGATGCGCAGAGTTGTTGTCTTGCCGCATCCGCTCGGGCCCAGCAGACCAAAGATTTCACCCGGCTCGACCCGAAAGCTCACCGCGTCCACCGCGGGATTGCCGGTCTCGGTGAATCGCTTGGTGATCAGTTTTGCCTCAAGTACGTGCATATCGATTCCTTTTCCGCAGGCGTGTTCCGGCGGGTCAGCCGGATTCCGCCGCGGTCTTGCGTCCCTCGTATTTCAGGAGCAGCCCGACGAAGAGGCTCGAAAAGAGCACAATCGCCGCCGCGTAGGGTGCTGCCTCGGCGAGCAGGGCCTCCGACGTTCGGCTGAAGACCGCCACCGACAGCGTCAGATACCCGGTTGGCGCGAGCAGAAACGTGATGGGAAGCTCTTTCATGGCAATCACAAATACCAGCACCATGGATGCGAGCATACCCCGCCGCAGCAACGGTACCACCGTACGTCCAAACGCCTCAAGTGGTGAGCATCCCAGGGATCGGGCCGCCTCTTCCAGACGGTGTGGCGCCTGGAGGAGACTTGCGCGAATGGGGCCGGTTGCCAGCGCCAGAAAGCTGATGACGTAGGCGGTGATCAGCAGGGGAAGGCTCTGGTACAGGGGACGCGCGGCACGCAGGGAGAAGAACACCATCGCCAGGGCGAGGGCCAGGGGCGGCAGGGCGTACCCCACGTAGACAATCCGATCCGCTGCCCGCGACAACCGTGACGGGTAGCGGACCCGAAGGTAGACGATGGGAACCGCAACCAGTACGGCCAGGATTGCCGCCGGTGCCGCCGCTCCCGCCGAGAAGAGAAATGCCCGCGCCACGCGAGGGAGTTCCGGCCACGGCGACCGCAGCGTAAGCCAGTAGGCGAGCATCCCGAAGGGAAGTCCGATCGATGCGGTAAACACCAGCGCCAGAAAGGCGAGTGCCAACGGCTTCCACCTGCCGAGCAGTGTCATGCGGGTTCGCCGAGCCACACCGGTACCGGTACGGGCAAACCGGGCGCCGCGCAGCAGCCGTCCTTCCAGTACAACCGGAACCAGAGCGAGTCCAAGCAGCATCAGTGAGAGCCACGCCGCGTAGACCCGGTCAAAGGCGCCTGCGTACTGCGTGTAGATGGCGTAGCTGAATACCTCATACCGCATCAGCGCAATCGCACCAAAATCTCCCAGCACGTAGATGGCGACAATCAACCACCCGGAAACCAGCGCCGGTCGAAGATGGGGAAGGATCACGCGCAGCACCACCGCCCGCGGCGAGTAGCCGAGGCTCCGCGCGCTTTCTTCCATCCCCGCGTCCAGCCCCATCAGCGATGAGCGAACCCCCAGGAACAGATAGGGGAAACAGTAGAGCGAGAGGGCGATCATCGCCCCCCAGTATCCACTCGGTCTCGGCATCGCGATGCCAAACACCCTCGCCATGAACCCCATGTTCCCCCCGAGGCCGAGGAGGGCAAACGCCATCACGTAGCCGGGAACGGAAAGGGGAAGAACGCAGAGCAGCGTTACGACTCGTTTGGCGGGAAGATCGGTGCGCACCACCAACCACGCGAGCGGGACCGCGACCACGGTGGTGGTGGCAAGGACCCCGAGGGTCAGAAGTATGGTGTTGCGAAGGAGTAAGAGATTTCGCGGTCGAAGGAGTATCCCGGCAAGCTGAGAGGGATCGGCCTCCGCGGCGCGAATCACCAGATAGACCAGCGGCAGCAGCATGGAAACGGCAACCGCCGCCGGGGCGATCAGTAGATACCACGGCGGCGATTGGGCGGGACGACGAGCGACCGGCTGTGCGTGCGCAAGCGAATCAGCCATTCGGTCTTACAGTACTCCGGTATTCCGAAGCAGGGTCAGCGTCCCTTGAAGATCGGAGAGATCATCAAGGTTCAGCCGCGGACTTGCCGTGAGCACCGTGTCAAACGACTCAAGCGCTTCGTTTGGGGCAACCGAGTCCAGGACGGGGTACTCGTAGATTACGTCGGTGAAAAACTGCTGTGCCTCATTCTGAACCAGAAACTCGATGAATCGGACCGCTGCGTCAAACCGGGTACTGGAGCGCAGCACGCCCACGCTCGCCACGTTCACCAGGTTGCCGATATCGCCATCCCCAAAGAATCGCTGTGAAACCGGGTAGGCCGCATCGTTGGCGAGGAAGCGAAGGAGGTAGTAGTTGTTGGTGATGGCAAAATCGATTTCACCGGCGGCGATCGCTTCAACCAGAGCGGTGTTGTTTCGGTACGCCTGCGCGTCATTCGCCCGCATGGCGGTGAGCCACTCACCGGTCCGTGCGTCTCCGTAGGTGACCCGCATCGCGGTGACGAATGCCTGAAAGGAACCGTTGGTTGGCGCCCATCCCACGCGGCTTCGGTATTGCGGCTGGGTCAGATCAAACACACTCGCGGGGAATTCGGCGGCCGAAACGCGCTCGGGCGAGTAGGCGAGCACGCGGGCGCGGCCGCTGGTCGCAACCCACTGTCCGGTCGCGCTGACGTAGATCTCCGGCTTGTCCGCCAGAAGCGAGGAGGGGAGCTCCGTGAGCATTCCGTCGTTGGCGAGTGAACCGAGCGCACCGGCGTCCTGGCCCCAGAAGAGGTCGGCGGGAGTGCGGTCGCCTTCTTCGGCGAGCAGTACGGCAAGTTCCGCGGTGCCGGCGTAGCGGACACGGACGCGGATACCGGTTTCTGCCTCAAACCGGCGGATCAGTGGATCGACCAGCGACTCGCCGCGACCCGAATACAGGGTAATCTCCTGCACGGCCGAAGCCTGCTCGCGGGCGCCGGCAGCGAAAAGCGGGGTCGCGAACAGAACGACCAGTATAGCGAGCGCGACAAGACGCGCGGTACGAACAATACGTAAACTCATAAGAAAGCCTCCATCGGGCGGTATGGTGTGGTACTCGTGATCATCGGTCACGCGGACGAAACCTGATGATTTCTATCCACTACTCTATACCGCACCCAACGGTTTAGTGTCAAGCGTATAATGTTGGTTTAGCCTAAAAATTGCCGGCAGCCCACCGTTTTTCGGGTTCCCGGCTCCGGCCCGCTTACCGATGCGCCCGGTTGTAGGCACTCACCAGCGCTTTGGTTCCCGCCAGATCGATATTGGAATCAACGCCGGCACCCCAGAATCGGGTTCCGTCCGATCGCTCGACTTGCACGTAGGCCACCGCATCGGTCTCGGCTCCCTGCCCAATCGCGTGCTCGTGGAAGTCGGTGAGCCGGAAGTCCTTCCATCCCTGGCCTTCCATTGCGTTCACAAAGGCGCTGATCGGTCCGTTCCCGATTCCCTCGATGGTGTGTTCGCGTCCGTCGTGTCGAACCGTAGCACGGCAGCTGAGGCTGCGGCTTTCGTCCTCCACGTACGCGAATCGGGTTTTCACGACGTCAAGCGGCTTGCTCAGCTGCAGGAATTCGCGGTTGAACGCCTCGTAGATTTCGGTGGTGGTCAGTTCGCGGCCGAGCTCGTCGGCGATTCGGTTGATCACCGTTCCCATGTCGGGGTGCATCGATTTGGGCATCTCAAAGCCGTAATCGCGCGACATCACGTAGGCAACGCCGCCCTTTCCACTCTGACTGTTGATGCGCACGATAGACTCGTAGGTGCGGCCGATGTCGCGCGGGTCAATCAGCAGGTAGGGGACCTCCCACGGCGCATCCGGTGCGGTACTGTCGTCGCGGCGGTCCATCCCCTTCTTGATGGCATCCTGATGTGAGCCCGAGAACGCGGTGAAGACCAGTTCACCCGCATACGGATGGCGCGACGGTACACTCATGCGGGTGCAGCGCTCGTAGATCCGTCGGATGCGCGGCACGTCACTCAGGTCGAGGCCGTGGGCGATGCCGTCGGCGTGCCGGTTCAGAGCCACGGTCACGATGTCGAGGTTTCCGGTGCGTTCGCCGTTTCCAAAGAGCGTTCCTTCCACCCGCTCGGCGCCTGCCATCATGCCCATCTCGCATGCAGCCACTCCGGTACCCCGGTCGTTGTGGGTGTGCATGCTGATGATCGCGAGCTCGCGCCGCTTCATATGGCGACAGAACCACTCGATCTGATCGGCGTGCTTGTGCGCCGGAACCCACTCGACCGTATCGGGCAGATTGAGGATGATCTTGTTCTCCGGCGTGGGGTCCCAGATCGCCATCACCGCCTCGCACACCTCGAGGGCGAACTCGGTCTCCGTGTCGGAGAAGCTCTCCGGAGAGTACTCAAAACGGACGTTGGT
>REDM01000141.1 GCA_007693485.1 Spirochaetaceae bacterium | reverse complement strand
CTGCCCAACGCGCGCTTCTACCTCACGCAGGGTGCCGCATGCCGGCTCGGTGAGCGGCGCGTACTCTCTTTCACCGAGACCGACCCATTCACGCCGGAGCAGATCGAGCGTGTGGTAATTGACGTATCGGTAGCTACCGGAAAGCCAATCCGCCGACTCACCGAGGCCGACTACCGCAGCACCGAGCTCGGGAAGCTGCTGCTGAAGCGCGGTCAGGACGTGGTGACGCTGAACCGCACCGTGACCGATTCGCTGATTGCCAAAATCGAGGCGGGCATGAGGTCGCAGACCAGCACGCGCTTTCTGCACACCGAGCCGCATCACGACGACATCATGCTCGGGTACCTGCCGAGCGTGGTCCGCAACATCCGCGAGCACAGCAACTACCATCACTTTGCAACCATGACCAGCGGCTTCACCGCGGTGACCAACTCCTACGTGCTCTCAGTCTGTCGCATGCTGCAGCGCGCGCTGGCAACACGACGCGAAGAGCTCCGACTGCTGCTGGACTCCGGGTACTTCCAGGAGGAGCGCTACCGGGACCACGATGTATGGGTCTACCTCGACGGCATCGCCGCCAATTCGCTTGAGCTCCAGGAGGAGGGCACCACGCGCCGGTTCTTCCGTGATCTGGTCACCGTCTTTGAGGCGATCGATCTGGACGACATCGAGCACCGAAACGAAGAGCTCATCAACTACTTTGAGACCCAGTACCCCGGCAAGAAGGATCTTCCCTACATCCAGCGCCTGAAGGGAATGTGTCGCGAGTGGGAATCCGCCTGTCTCTGGGGCTACTTCGGCTGGAACGACCAGTCGGTGGAACATCTGCGCCTGGGATTCTACCAGGGCGAGATCTTCACCGAAGAACCAACAATTGCCCGCGATGCGGTTCCGGTGCTGGACCTGCTGTCGAAGGTTCGACCCGATGTGGTGACGGTTGCCTTCGATCCCGAGGGCAGCGGCCCCGATACGCACTACAAGGTGATGCAAGCGGTGGCCGAAGGGCTTCGGATCTATGAAGAGAAGAGCGGACGCACCGACCTCACCGTGGTTGGGTATCGCAACATCTGGTACCGTTTTCACCCCTCGGAGGCAAACGTCTACGTTCCGGTGTCGCTGAATATGCTGACCCTCCAGCACTCGTCGTTCATGCACACCTACATCTCGCAGCGTGACGCATCGTTCCCAAGCTACGAGCACGATGGCCCCTTTCCCGAGCTGGCGCAGCGAATCCAGGTGGAGCAGTACAACACGCTCTCCACCTGTCTCGGGCGCGAGTTCTTCTACGAACACCCGAGCGCCCTGATCCGTGCGACGCGCGGATTTGTCTTCCTGCGCGAGATGAGCCTCGCGGAGTTTGGCCGCCACTCGCGGGAACTGCGCCGCCGGGCCGAGAACCGATGAACGGAGCCGCCCTGCCGCTGGTGATGCGTACGCTGCGCCGCGAGGGAGCGATGCCGCGCGTGGAGCTCGCGCGCCGGCTGGGCCTGGACCGTTCCACCGTCTCATACGTGGCCAACTTCCTGATTGGCGCGGGGGTGGTGGCGGAGGCGGGCGTGGGCGACGCGTCGCGCCGGGGAGGGCGTCGGCCCGTGGTGCTGGCGATCCGCGACGAGCAGCTGCTGGCCGCGGGAGTGGAGCTGACCGCCGAGCGGTTCCGCGCGGTGATTCTGGACAACGCGGGACGCCTGCGGCTTCGCACCTGGGGGCGGAACCGTCATCCTGACGACCCCGCAGCCGCGGTGGAGGCCGCGTGTCGCGCCCTCATGAGCCGGGCCGTGCGCGCCCGACTGGTCCCCTTCGCCGTTGGCGTGGCGCTTCCCGGCATCGTGGATCCTGCGCGGGGGATGCTGGTGCGATCGGATGCACTGCAGGTGGAAGCGGTCTCGATTGCCATGCAAACCGCGGGCGCGGGCGCCGGCCGCGCCGCGATACCGGTGATAGTGGACAACGACGCCAACTGCTGCGCGTGGGGCGAGCTCCACCCGGCCGACGGTGCCGGGCTCGAGGATCTGCTCTGCGTGCTGGGGCGCCGTACCGGTGATCTCTTTACCGTGGGGCTCGGTCTGGTTACGGGTGGAACGGTCTATCGCGGGCGCCGCTTTCGCGCCGGAGAGTTCTTCAGCGTCAAGGCGAAGCCCGGCGGGGGGCCGCAGTTTGGTATCTCGCAGGAACTGCTGCGCTCAGTTCCCCACGATTCGGCGGCGACCGGCCACGTCGTGGGCGAGATGGTGGAGAGTCTGGGACCGCTGATTGGCGCCCTCGACCCGGCTCGGCTGGTGCTGGGTGGCGAGCTGCGCGGGGCAAGGGATCAGGTGGTGCGAAAATTGTGCTCTCGACCGGGGCTGCAGGTGGTCTCGGCCGCGATGGGGCCGGTGGAGGTTGCCGTCTCCCGCTGGGGTCGCGACGACGTCTGCGCGGGCGCAGCGGGAATGGTCTTCGAACAGCTCTACGCGTGCGATGCCTTCGACCGCGGCCCGCTACCCAACGGCGTTACCTGGCGCGACGCCCTTGCTGCGATGGAGCCGGCGCGTGGCTGACACCCAACCGATTGGCCGCCGCACGACGGTAATTGGACTCGACCTCGGTGGCTCGAGCATCAAGGCGGGGCTGTTTGCGAATGAGAACTCCGCACCGGTGAGAAATCTGGTCATGCCGACCCCGGCCCACGAAGGTCGAGAATCGCTGCTGGGCGCGCTGATTGCGGCGGTTGGTGCCCTCTGCCCCGACGGGCTGTCGGACGTCGGGGCGATCGGCATTGGAACACCGGGCCTGATCGATGACAGCGGCGTCATCCACGGGCCGGCGGTCAACCTCTCCGCCTGGCAGGGAACCTCGCTGAGCGGAGAGGTAACCGAGCGACTCGGCGTCCCGTGCGTGGCGGGAAACGACGGCAGCTTTGCCGCCCTCGCCGAGGCACGCGCCCGCGATGTGGACAATCTGCTCTTTGTCTCGTGGGGGACGGGAATTGGAGGGGGAATTGTCTGCGGCGGCCGGTTGGTTACCGGTCACCTCGGAATGGCCGGCGAGATCGGCCACGTCTGCGTAGATCCGGCGGGCCCGGTCTGCGGGTGCGGCCAGCGCGGCTGCCTCGAGCGATTCGCCGGTGCTCCGGAGCTGGTCGGGGCGTACCACGCCCGCGGTGGAGCCGGTGATGTTTCTTCGTTTCCCGGGCTGGCATTGCGATATCGTGTGGGCGATCCCGTCGCCAAGGCGGTGATGGAGGCGGCCGCCGTCATGATCGCGCGCGTGGTGGGTGCCGCGATGAGCCTTCTGGCACCCGGGACGGTGGTAATTGGCGGAGGGGTTGCCGAAGCGATCCCGGAGCTTCCGGGTATGGTGGCGCGCGCGCTTACGCGCTGCAGTTTTCCCTACCTTTTCGAGCAGTGCCGCGTGGAGCCGTCGCGCCTGGGCAACCACGCGGGCATGACCGGTGCCGCGGAAACCGCCCGCGACCTCAGCGGAAGAAGAGCGTGATCCCGGCGCCCGCGCCGAAGGCGTGGACGGTCAGTGTGGCATCGTCACTGTCGGGTTTTATCCGGGAGAACGAATAGCTGACTTCTGCCCCGGCCGCCAGGCGGTTGGTGAAGAAATAGTAGGCCCCAACTCGCGGCGAAAGCCGATATCCGTTCTCGATGCTGTCCCGGATTTCGTTGTCGTCCTTTTCCACTGTGCGGTCGAACGACGCTACCACGCGAGCCACCGGAACCCATGGCGTTCCCGGCAGCTCGTGGTAGTAGGCCGCCTGTCCGCCCAGCGACCACTGCACCACGGTTCGCACGTTGTCGGCAGGATCGACCTCGCGCGAGTAGTTCACGTCGATCTGGGGTCCGAGAGAAAAGCGATTTGCAACGAAGTACCCACCCATACCCGAGAAGCCGATCCCGGTCACGGAGAATTTGACGTCGCTGCCGCCAAGCGGGGAAACGGTACCCCTGCCGTGGAACCCGGAACTGCCGCTGTAGCCGCCGACGTACCATGCGCCGCGCTGGAGCGTCGGCCGCGGTTCCGCGTCGCCGGGACTCTGTGCGGACAGGGTGAACGAGACCAGGATCAGTGCCGCAAGAACCAGAACCGGTGTGCGCATGGCCGTCCTCCGTTCTGGCATTATGAACCGTGGAGCGCTATACTTCAATCCAGTAATGAAATTTGTCACACGCACGTTTGCGACCGTCGCTTCCCTGCTCCTCCTCGCGGGCTGTTACCTGCCGCCGGTGGACGTGGGCCTGGCGGTTGCGCTCAGCAGCGCCGAGCAGATGACGCTGGCGCAGTCGTTCTCCCTCCAGCCGAACACGGTGCAGGATCTCCACCGCGAAGCGCGCGAGGTGCGGTTTTACCCT
>REDM01000102.1 GCA_007693485.1 Spirochaetaceae bacterium | reverse complement strand
TCCAGGCACTCCCGCCCGCACGGTGACCGCGGATTCGCGGTGGCGCCACAACGTTCAATCTCAGGCGAAGAAGACGCCCACGCCAACGAGGGCGAACGCAGCCCCCAGAACTCCCATCAGGACAATCCAACCGTATTGGGCAAATCCGTGGCGCATCTCCGCCCGGGTGGGTTCGTCGGGGTCGTAGTACACGTTCACGCGGGCGGAGGAGACCAGGCTGGAACCCAGCTGCGAAGTGAATCTCACCGGTTCTCCGGCCTCCGTCACAAACTCGATAACGGCAAACGAGCGGGATTCCTGCACGACCATGTCCGACGTCGCACCGAATCCGCCACGCGTCTTGAACCGCTCCGAGGCATAGCCAACGACCATCCCCTCGACCATCTTCGCACGGGAAAGAAAGGCAGCTTGCCCGGAATACTTGATGAGGGCAAACACAACCGTTGCTCCGCCCCCAAATAGCAACAGTAATCCCAGTATTCTCATGGTTGATCAATAGTATAGGTAATCCCAGCTTCGGGCACAAGCTTGGAGCGCTGCCCGCTCCAGCAGCGTCCACGCCGCCGACTCGCCGCCGACGCTGTTCAGAAACAACGCCTGCTCGTCCCAATCCTTGAACGTCAGATAGTGCCCCGACAGCGACGGCTCCCGATTCAGCTCGTAACACCACAGCATGAAGCCCGCGTCGTAATGGAGATCGGCCTCCTCGAGGGTTCCGGCTGGTACTGTCTTACGCGCCGAATCGAACGTGTTCACCACAAAGAATTGTAGGGGAAGCGGACCCCGGGCGCAAGCGATGTTCACGGGCACGGGGGGTCAGCGGCTGAACAGTTCGCGCAAGTCGTCGACGCTGAGATTGCCGAGCAACCCGTCATCGGCTTTTATCACCGCATTTGCCATTTCGCGTTTGCGCTCCTGCAGCCGCAGTATCTTCTCTTCAATGGTGCCACGTGCAACCAGCCGATACGCGAACACGGTTCCCTGGCGACCAATCCGGTGCGAGCGGTCGATGGCCTGCGCCTCAACAGCCGGGTTCCACCACGGATCAAGCAGCACCACGTAGTCGGCCGCGGTAAGGTTGATTCCGGTGCCGCCCGCCTTCAGACTGATCAGAAAACAGGCGCTGCCGGTTGCGTTCTGAAACGCCGCGATCTGGTCTGCCCGGCGCGGCTGCGGCGTTGAACCGTCGAGCCGAAACCGCGTCATCGGCACCGCCTGAAGCCGCCGCTCGGCCTCATCCAGTACCGCGGTAAACTGGGAGAACACCAGCGCCTTGTTGCCCTCCGCGGCGATCTCCGAGAGCATATCTACCATCAAATCCATCTTGGCAGCGGGTGTGGTGCAGTGTTCATCGTCAACCAGAGCCGGCAGGATCGCAACCTGCCGCAGGCGAAGCATCGCCTCCAATATCATCATGCTGCGCGGGTTCGTCGCGCCCGATGACCCATCACCGCCGGACTCTCCCACACCCGCGGCAAGCTGCGCCTCAATCATCTGCTGAAAAGTGCTGCGCAGCGTCTCATACAGCGCCGCCTGACGGCTTCCCAGCTCGGCGTACACAATCTGTTCTTCGCGGGGCGGCAGCTCGGGTGCCACCTGCGCCTTGGTCCGGCGAAGGACCAGCGGTCTGATGATACGCTGCAACCGTGCCAGCGCCTCATGATCGACGCCACCGCGCTTTCCTCCTCCGTAGCGTCTCGAGAATACCGAACGTGCGCCGAGCAGCCCGGGCATCAGGACGTCCATGATCGACCAGAGCTCCAGCACGCCGTTCTCCACCGGAGTTCCCGTCAGTGCAATGCGGTGTGGTGCCGAGAGCTCGGCCAATGCGCGGCGCCGTTTTGCGCTCGGGTTCTTGATCGTCTGTGCCTCGTCGAGAATGAGATAGTCCAGTGCGAGCGCACGAAACAGCGGCGCATCGCGCAGGAAGGTGTCGTAGCTGACGAGCACGATGTCATGGTCGCGCAGCTCGTTGATCTGTGTCGCCCGTCCCTGGCCGCCGTGGACCAGCGCTCGTAAACCCGGCGCAAAACGGCGGCACTCGTCTTCCCAGTTGCTCAACGTGCTGACCGGGCAGACCACCAGGGCGCGCTCCATCGCGCCTTCCTGCCGCGCGCTCAGGAGCAGGGCCAGCGTCTGGATGGTCTTGCCAAGCCCCATGTCGTCGGCCAGAATTCCCCCCAGGCCGTAGTCATGCAGAAACCGAAGCCAGCTCAGCCCGTCGCGCTGATACGAGCGAAGCACTCCGGTAAATCCCGGGGGGACTGCCGCCGGAGCAATGGCGTCAAAGGAGCTCAGGCGCTCTCTGAGATCATGATACTCGAGAAGTGCCGGATGCGACCGGTTCTCAATCCGGTCGATGATCTCATCGATGGCGGCGACGTCGCGCACGTGAATGCGTTGCCGTTCGGTGAAGCCTGACGGGATCTCATCCCCCGGCGTGAGAACGAAAATCCGCCCGCCGGAGCGCACCAGACGTCGTGCAATGACCTCGTCGATCTCCAGATACTCTCCGGCGTGCATCAGCGTCGGTTCAACATCAAACCATGACTCCCCCGACTCCACCACGCGATAGCGACGCGAGGCGGTGCTGCGTGCCACCGGAGCTCCGGCAACCCGCAGCTCAAACCCGCGCTCGAGCAGCTTCGGTCCGGTCGCCGCAACGAAGTCCCACAGCGATTCGCGCAACGAATAGAAGCGATCCCCTGCGAAATAGGTCCCGTCCACGGCCCCTCGGGCTTCCCGCAACGCATCGCGTACCGTATCCCTCAACGCATTACGCAGCCCCTTCTCGGTCTCATCGCTGCGCGAGATATACCAGAGCGTTCCCTCCGTTTCCCCGTCCGTCGAAACCCTGAGTCTGTCGAGCTCGCCGGCGGTCACCGGCAGCAGTTTCCCCGGGGTGGTTGGACTCACTTCGTGATCGCCGTAGCGGCACAACAGCCTCGCGAAGACGTACCCGAGCGAATCCTCGGCCAGATCAACTACCGGAACCGGCGCCACAGTGACGATACGCATCGGAACCGGCGGTACAACCCGTACCAGGGCCGCAAGTTGTCCGTCGCAGCAGAGCGCGTGCAGCAAAGCGATCTCTTGATGGTCACGTGCGTGCTGCAGCGTCAGCACGTCGGCAACCGCGCCGAAGCCCTCCTGCGAAAGTTCCGGAACATCATGGTCAAACAGGTACCAGATTGACCCCGAACTGAAGACCGGTAGAATCACGCCGCGGTCGGTGATCTCCGCCGCGCCGGATCCGCGCTCGATGGTATCCCGGTTGCCCTCGGAGTCAACCAGAGTAATGTGGGGTACCTGCATGACGGAGGCCTCGTACGACTCCTCGGGCATCCAGTCAATCTCAATGCCGTCGATGCGACGCACGTGCGCCCTTCGCTCGCGTTCCCAGTGGCTCGCGCGCGAAAGATAGACTTCGACGGGCAGGGAAAACCCCATCCGGTCGCTCTGGTTCGCCGCCTGGTCGCGCCAACGGGTCATCAGCCGTGCAACCGACAACCCGTTGGGGTGCGCACGGCATCTTGCCAGGAGCTTCTCGGTCTCCCGATCTCCCTCCACGCGCACCTTGGTCGCCGAATACGGCTCGATCCGTCCGTCGGCACCGTCTCGGCGCAGGTACACCAGAATCGGCAGGAAACGATACCGGTGCCTCCTGCCCCGGGAACGATGGTAATCCTGCTCAATCAGAAACGCGGGGCGAAACGTCCCCCTGTTCCGGGCACTGGCCCCGGAGTCGGACCGGTAATTGGTAGTGGAAGTCGAAGCCCCAAACAGATCGCGCACGGTGTAGAGCAACGCTCCCGCGTGTTTGCACGGATAGTAGTCCGACGGGCAGGTACAGGAAAACCCAAGGCCATCTCGAGTTCTCCTCAGATGAACGGAGTAGACCCCGGTTCTCCCCGCGACCCGCCCCTCAATGCCATCGTCGGTTGCCCGCTTCACGACGCATCTGCCTTCCCGATACAGGGCAATCGCCCGATCGCGCAGTGCCGAATTTTCGAACGCCCTGTCAATCGGGAACGAAGAGAGAACCGCTTGCCATGCGGCGGGCGACTGGACGGACGGTATCACCGTGGAAACATAGTATCCGCAGACGCAGAAGGCAAGCTCGCCCAGCGTCAATCTGTGGCCGCTGCCCCAGGGCCACGAAATGTCTCGTTCATGGAGACAGTTCCCGTATGCACATCACCCTTTCGGTGCCCGTGCCCGAGCTTGCCCCCGCCCCCGCGCGCCCCCGCCCGCACGTTGACCCCATCGGGATCGTGGTCTACCCTAGGGAGAGAAGCTCCAGGGGGGAACGCATGGCAAACAAGAAAGAACTGAAGGTTCTGGTCTTTGGCGCCGGCGTGCTCGGAAGTCTCT
>REDM01000048.1 GCA_007693485.1 Spirochaetaceae bacterium | reverse complement strand
CGTCACCTGGGACGAACAGGCCGATGCCTACGCGTATCTGCTGGACCATCTTGGCGTGGAGCGCGTAGCGGTGCTGGCGCTCTCTCAGGGCGGCGCCTCGGCCTTCCTCTTTGCCGAACGCTACCCGGAGCGTGTGTCCTCACTCAGTTGCATCTCGTGCGGCGCGGCCCACTCAACCGAGGAGCTCCAGGCCATGGCCGACCAGAAAGGCCGTATGCTCGCGGCGATCTTCAGTCGGAACTTTCCGTACTGGCTGGTTACCAGGGCGTTTCGGCGACCGTTCATGGGCCTGATGGGTGCCGACAGGGACGTGGTAGCCCGCCTCACGCCCGGGCAGCTTCAGAGCATTGGCCAGGTGATTGAGTACATGAACCCGGTGGCTCCGCGCGCCGCTGGAGCAATCTTTGACAACCAGGCGCGCCTTCCCGGCGCACGCCTTGCAGGAGTCACTGCCCCAACCCTCATCGTTCACGCGGAGGACGACACCCTGCAGCTGTACCACAACGCCGAGTTTGCGGTTGCCACGATACCGGGCGCCGAACTGATGAGTTTTACCGCCGGTGGCCACGTGGTCATGGCCGTGGAGCAGGAAGCAATTCGAACCGCGGTGCAGTCCCACATCATCCGAAACGCCGGCACGTACCCGGCGAGGTAGCGGTCGGCCCGCGGCCGCACGCCCGTACTCGCGTTCATTTGTAACGATCGTTCACGGTTTCCCTTCACATGCCCGAGTTGCGCTGCGTTCCGGAGCATCTTCGTGCGGAAATCGCGCACACGGAGAAGGCATTTCCGCATTGCGCGCCGCCCACTCGCGGGTAACAATACTGTTGTGCTTGTTGGCTTGAGGTGAAGGGCCTGCGGGGAACGGTCTGAACGCGTTTCCTGCGGAGGTGGCTGATGAATTGCAGCGCTATCGCACATCGTGCAGGACTGCTGTTGACAATCACAGTTGCCCTGGTGGTGTCCGGCTGCGAGCAGGCAGGCACCAGTGCTGCTGCGCCCGTGGATCCGGTCATCTCCAATGTCTCGGCCAACGCCGGTGGACCATACGCAAAACTGGCCGAAGATCCCGTCGTGACGTTTGACGCAAGCGGAACTCTCGACCCTGACAACGAAATCGCGGTGTATCAGTGGGACTTTGGCGACGGGCAGACCCGCAACGGCGTGCAGATCATCCATACGTACCCACAATTGGTTGGAGAGTACGCCGTAACGCTCACCGTCAGGAATGCCGGTGGTCTGGTCCTGGACAGCGACACCACCCGCGCCCGTATCCGTTTGCGGCCGGTTGCCACGTTCGACGTCCAGAACCATGACGAGCTGGTTATCGGAACGCCGGTGGTGTTCGATGCATCCGGTTCCGACGACGGAGATGGACTCGGTTTTGTGAGATGGTATCGCTGGGACTTTGACTATGACCCGGACGATGGGTTCAACTTGAATCAATCCACCACCAGCCCACAGACTCAGCGTGTGTTCACCCGGCCCGGAGAATACCCGATTGCGCTTGTGGTGGTGGATGACGACGGGTTTCGATCCGAGATCGTGACCTCCAGCATTCTGGTTCAGGATGCAGAAGGCGCGATTATCATCATCGAGTAGACCAAACGCGGAGGATGATCATGCGACAGGTCAGAATGCTGTGTGGAATCGGAATGGCGCTGTTTCTGGTGATTGCAGCGTGCAATATGGGCGTCGGAACATTCGCGGAAAGGGGAGCGCAGCCACCGGGATCCGGGCCGGCAGAGCCGGTCACCGGTGCACGGGTAACGGTCCCGCTCATCTCTCCGGCTCTATTATCGGCGATGAACGCCCAATACTCACCGTCCGGCGGTGGGATTTCGGCACAGGCAATCCTGTTTGCCACCAGCGTGCGCTTCGAGCTCTTCCAGGACGGCGCCCAGGTGGACACGTGGTTGCTGAGCGACGGGGACGGACTGACCACCATTGGTGAGGACGGGCCACCCAGATTGGTAGCGATTCTGCCGATCGATGCTGGCACCGGCTATACGCTTACGGCCACGGTGTATAACAGCAAGGTGAGTTCAGATGATGCCGTGGTAGCGGGTACGTCCGAACCGTTCGCCGTTACCGCGGGGGTCAGCACTCCGGTGACAATCGTCGCAATCCCCGCCAATCCCGAGGTCTTTGATACCCACGGGGATGCAGACAGCCGCAGCATTGCACAGACGCCGTACCAGTTTGGGCACGGAGGTCCGGAAGATCCGGATCTTGTGTTCACCGGCTTTGGCGGTGAGGCGTGGTACGAGCTGGATCTCACCGGTGGAGATGACCGCTTTGTTCGATTTCGCGCTGATCCCGCCGGTCAGGCTGACGCGATCATCCTGGTGTACGAAGACAACGGACGGTTGATGGAGGATGCAAACGACCCGCCTGCGTGGAGCTGGGGATTCTTCCCGACCGACATCGGCGGCCGAGGCGGAACTCGAGCCGGCCTCATCGGCCCGATCCAGGAGGATGTCCTCGTGTATCTGGGGATGATTCTGGCCAACCGGGCTGGGGGTACGGGAGCTGAGAACGTGGCCGTAGCCATGGATATTCTCGTGCGGCAATTTGTCGCGTATCCCAACGCGTTTCCTGCCGGCGAGGAACCTCCGGGCATCGGAGACTTCTTAGCGCTGCAACCTGGCACCTCTGTTTCGCAGACAGTGTTCCGCGAGGAGAACGGCGGAAACGGCGAGAATGGCGGCGAGAATGGTGGCGAAAACGGCAATGGGCACGGAAATATGGTGCACTGGTTCCTGTTCGACGGCATCGGATGGGATGATCCAGATCTGATGGCGACACTGCCGATAACCGTCACCATAACCTTTGACGTGCTGGAATCCGGTCACCTTCTCGGATTCGACACGTATCAGTCCAACGGTGAACTTAGGATTAAAAACGAAATGTTGGTGGTGCTGGCCGGCGACCCGGCTCCTGACGGCCCCCACCCTGACGTGTATCGACCGCTTGATGACCCAGATTTCGAGGTTACCGAGAACGCGGACGGTTCAACAACCCTGGCCTTCACGGTTGATGTGGCCACCGAGGGAAACGCGGCAGCCGCTATTGCCGTATCGAGCCGCTACGCCGGAAATCAGTTCACCCTGTCGTGGTACGCTCCCGGCGAGGTGGTGGTTGGCGTAGAGTAAACTAATGGTTGACGGCGCGCACGGAACCATTCCGGGCGCCGTCAACCACGTGGCGGACATGGTGCTGACCACGGGGACCCAAGAACCGGTGTTGCTTCGGGGCTGAAGCCACCGGTTTTCTCTATTCAACGTCCCGCGGATTTCGCATATTTCTGGTATGAGAAGTCTGCTGTTGATCGTTGTCTTTGGAGCGTCGGTTGCTCCCCTGCCGGGGCAGAGCCTTGTACTATCCAACCTGGGAGCCTCTCCCTCCGAAGCGCAGGGCTGGGTCTGGGAAGCCTTCGCCGACACCGTCATGGGCGGAAGCTCGGAACTTTCTCCTCCGATCGTGCTGGATCTGGATGAAGGGAAGGCCCTGCTCCTGGCAGGGCGGGTGGTTACCAGGGGAGGAGGCTTTATTCAGGTCCGCCTCAAATACGACGCGAGATCCTTCGATGCCTCAGGCTACTCCGGGGTGGAGATAGATCTGAGCTCCCCAAACGAGGGTTCCTATTTCATCTTTCTGAGAACCAGGGACAGCCTGTTTCCCTGGAGCTACTACGGGGCTCCAGTGCGGCCAACCGACCGGCGCACCACGATCCGCATCCCGTGGAGCAGCTTTTCTGCTCAGAGCACCCTTCGCACAACGCTCCGGCCCGACCGGCTTACGAGTATCGCCATGACTGCGGCCTTCGAGGACTTCAATGCCCTTTTGCACATCTACCGTGTCGGGTTGTACCGCTAGCAGAGCGGGTATGCGCACCGTGATCAGGGACATTTCACGGTTTGACGTGGCCCGAGGCGGAGAGCGCTGCGCCGGGTTTGAGGACGAGCCCGAGGAAGACCGCGCCGAAAAAGACCGAGCCGCTGATGAAGGGGTACGCGACGTTCAGATCGAAGAGGGCGCCGGCCCAGAGCGGGCCGAGGATTCTGCCGCTGCTCATGTATACGTCGGCATAGCCCATGACCGATCCGTGTCCGCTGGTGGAGTTTCGGCTGATCCAGGAGAGGACGGTGGGTTTGAGGCCGGCGTTGCAGGCGATGAAGAGGCAGAGTGCGGCGGCCAGTGCGGCAAAGTGTGGGGCAAACAGCAGGGCCAGAAAACCCAGGGCGCTGCCGGCGGTGCAGGCGGTGATGATTGCGTTGTCGCCGAATCGCCGGGTCAGCGGGCCAACGGCGATGCCCTGCACCAGCGCGTATCCCAGACCCATGATCATCAGCAGGCCACCGATCTCCGTGGT
>REDM01000050.1 GCA_007693485.1 Spirochaetaceae bacterium | reverse complement strand
AGCCAGACCCGCGGAAGGTTGGATCCAAATCGGGCGATCTGGTCGCGGAAGCCCATGGGGCGAAACCCGGCGTCAAAGAAGCGGTTGCTCGAGGCGGTGTTGTAGCCTTCGATGCACGCGAACACGTCGGTGCACGCTTCCTCGGCAAACCAGCGCATCGCGGCGGCAAGCAGGCGGTTTGCCACGCCGCGGCCCTGCGCGTCCGGTGCGGTGAAGATCCACTTCACCACCCCGCACTCACGCTCACCGGCGCTGAACCGGCCAAGTGCGGCCCCGCCCAGAATGCGACCGTCCTCTTCGCAGACCAGCGTCTCCACCCCGAGGTTGAAGAAGATCATCGCAAAGGAACCGAAGCAACGACGCGCCACCGCCCTCGTCTCGGCGCTCTCCTCGGGGAACATTGAACGTACGGTCATGGGCACCTCCGGCTGCACGGTTGTGCAGATTCATTCTGCGTACCATACTTTGGGCATGACATCCAACCGCACATCCTCCGACCGATTTGGAACCGACGTCGCGCCTCCGCGCGTCGACCTCTTCAGCGATACCGTAACCCGCCCCACCAGCGCAATGCGCGCGGCCATGGCAGAGGCCGAAGTGGGCGACGAGCAGCGCGGCGAAGATCCCACCGTCAATCGGCTGCGCGCCCGCGTCTGCGAACTGCTCGGCACCGAGGACGCGGTGTTTCTCCCGTCGGGGACGATGTGCAATCAGATATCGCTGAGGGTGCACTGCGCCCCCGGAGACGAAATCATCACCGACGTCACCGCCCACGTGCGCCACTACGAGTCGGGCGGGCCCGCCGCGCTCTCGGGCGTGAACATCACCACGGTGGACGGGCGCGACGGGGTATTCTCAGCACAGCAGCTGCTCGCCGCCTTGCGTCCGGACGACAACCATTTCCCGCCCTCGCGCGCCGTGGTGCTCGAGCAGACGGCCAACCTGCCCGGTGGAGTCGTGTGGCCGCTCGACGCCATGCGCGAGGTGTGCGATGCGGCACAGGCCAACGGCCTCAGACGCCACCTCGACGGCGCACGGCTGTTCAACGCGGTGGTTGCCGCCGGGGTGCCGGCTGCGGACTACTGTGGGCTGTTTGATTCGGTGTGGATCGACTTCACCAAGGGACTCGGCGCGCCGGTGGGCGCAGCCCTCGCCGGGAGCGCCGACTTCATCCGCCGGGCGTGGCGATTCAAGCATCAGTTTGGTGGCGCAATGCGGCAGTCGGGAGTCATCGCCGCGGCGTCGCTCCACGCCCTGGACCACCACATCGACCGGCTGGCAGACGACCACAACAACGCCCGCCGCTTCGCCGATGCGATCTCAGGCGCCCCCGGCCTCACCGTGGAGCCGGTACACACCAATATGGTGTTCTTTCAGGTCTCCGATGCAGCGGGCTTCGCCGACGCGACCCTCGCGCACGGCGTGCGATTCTCCGTGGTCGGCCCAAACCGCCTGCGCGCCGTGACCCACCTCGACGTCACCTCCGGTCAGGTGGACGAGGCAGCCGCGGTAGTGCGCCGCGTTGCCGAATCGTGGACCGCGTGATCTGAGGCGAGCGCCATGCGCTCCTCATCACGTGGGATCGAGTCTTCGCAGCATTTTGAGTAGATGCCGCCGCGTCAGGCGGCCCATGTCGCGCAGCGTCTCGAAGCCGGAATCCCGGTGATAGCGTGCGAGATCGGCGGCAAGCTGCTCCACCCGGTCGGGGGTGGAGATGGCGTCGTTGCTCATGCAGGTGAGCAGGGCGTCCACCCGCTCGCGGGACGCATCGAGCCGGCGTGCCATGAGGCTTCGCTCTTCCTTCTGGTACTGCCGGATTGTCTCCGGCGGAAGGTTTCGCCAGACGATGTCCACCGCGGCGCGGTTTTCCTTGTAGAACTGCGGCAGATAAATCCGCAAATCGCCCTCGTAGCTCTGTTGGTCAAAGTCAATGGCGCGCACCCGGTACTGTGCCATGTCAAAATCCTGGGTCAGCACGATCACGTAGTTGTACGCCCTCATATCGCCGAGGAGCTTCGCGAAGGAGCGTTCGCTGAACTTCACAAACTCCTTCGCAACACGGGTCAGACTGCGCGCATCGGTGGGAACGCCACCGGTCAGAAAGGTGTCACCGGGGATCCCGGTGATGTGCTCTTCAATCAGGGTGCTCCCGTGCACCAGGAAGTTGATGCGATTGGGCGCCAGGATGTGCTCCAGCTCCAGCCCGTAGGCACGGGAGGCGTCGGTACTCTTCACGTAGTAGTAGTCGTGGTTGTCGTTGTATCGATTCACCACTTTAATTCGAAACGGCTTCGAGTTACCGAAGCGACAGAACTCAACCCGTTCGATGACGAGATGGTTGGTGAAGCTGGGATCTTCGGGTGTTTTCATGTACGCGTAGATACGTGTAAGCTCCCGATGCAATTCTTCGGTGTCCCCCGGCGAATAGAGCACCACCTCCCAGTAGCTGTCTTCGCCGTCGGGGGTCTTTCGCGGAATGCTTTCGGTAAACCGCAGGAGATCATCGTAGACCACGTCGAACGCTTCGCTTCGCTGGTAGCGTCGCAGGTATGACTGGAGCTCATCGCCAACCGGAAACTGCGGTTTGCGGGTGCGAATCTCGACCAGACTGCCGGACGGGAGGGCGCGAACGGGATCGGGCTCCGGAAACGAATCCGCAGGCGGGTGGTACGAGTCACCGGCGTTGCTGCCAAGGTCGTTCATCCCGCCATTCTACCATACGTGCCCCGAAGCTTGGTGAAACGAAGCCGTGTCTTGGAAACCGTGGTACACTCAGAACCATGACTCAAGCGCGCGCATACCTCCACGTGACATTGGGCGCCGCTCTCTGGGGGTGCGTCGGCATCTTTGTCAACGGACTCTCGACCCACGGCGCGTCCGCAATTCAAATTGCATCACTGCGCATGGCTGGGGGAACCGTGGTGCTGCTGGTGTGGATGATGCGAACGGCGCCTCATCAATTGAAACTGCGCCGACCGGCCGATGTTCGCCTCTTCATTCTTACCGGTGCGGTGAGCATTGCAGTTTTCCAGTGGAGCTACCTGAGCGCGATCCGCGCGGTTGGGATGTCGGCGGCGGTAGTACTGCTCTACACGTCACCAGGCTTTGTGGTGATCTTCGCCCGCCTGCTTTTCGGTGAGCGAATCACCACAGCAAAGATCGTCTGCCTGCTGGCGATGTTCCTTGGGGTTGTCGCAGTATCGGGCATGCTCGGTGGGGATCCCGGGACTCGCCTGACTGTCCGAGGCACGCTGCTCGGTCTGCTCGCCGGGCTCTCATTCTCGCTCTATACCGTCGTGGGGAAATACGCGCTACAGCGCTACGGCGCGCAGACGGTCACCGTGTACACCTTCGCCGCCGCGGCTCTGGCGCTCACGCCGGCGGTACTCATCGATCCCACGCCGTTTCCGTGGATCAGTCTTCCGGTGCTCTTCTGGGCGGCGGGGATCATCGCGGTTCCGACGGTTGGGGCCTACATGGTGTACGCGATGGGCCTTGCCCACGTGGAGTCCGGACGAGCCGCCATTGTGGGCACCGTTGAGGTGCTGGTAGCAGTGGTGATTGGGGTGCTCTTCTTTGGCGACCACGCCGGGGTATCCCAGCTCACCGGCACCGTTCTCATTGTCGCGGCCGCACTCGGCGTCCGCGCGTCGGCACCAATCTCCCGGATATCGCCCACCGGACTCAGGCGCCGATAACGCCGAGCAGATCGGCAAACCGGGCGATGGTCAGGTCTGCTGTTCGGGCGCCCGATTCTTCCAGTATCCCGGTTCCCGGTGGAGATGCATCACCGCCATCACCGAGACAACACCACCCTTGAAGCGGAAGAGAACGCCGTATGGAAAGATCTTGACAAGACACCGGCGAACATCTCCCTCGACAATCGGGTAGATCTCAGGATCAAGTTCGATCCTGGTGAGGGATTCCTGGATTGAGGTAAGAAATCGCTTCCCAAGCCCATCCTGTTGAGACTCATACCACCGCGCAGCCGCGGCCATCTCAGAATCCGCTTCAGGATGAAAGCGAACGGGCTTCATGCGAGCGCCGCGTGTGCCTTGGCGAGGACGTCGGCTGCATCACGAAGCTCGACTGCCCCATCGTCTATCTCCTGGCACCGTTTGCGAACCTCGTCACGCCACGCCGGAGAAAGCTCCTCGCCGGGAGCGGCGTCGAGACTCTCCAGAAGGCGCTCAGCAACGAACGCCCGTGCTTGAGGGGAAAGAGACAATGCCTCTGCAACAATCTTCGCTGCCGTCATGCTCATGATCGAAGATTACAACCTGGAAACCGCCGGGTCAATCAGCGCCGCCCGGTTCTTGGGAAGTGGTGCGAAAAATGTGCTTTCCGGCTCGCCGTGGACTCAGGCGCCGATAACGC
>REDM01000051.1 GCA_007693485.1 Spirochaetaceae bacterium | reverse complement strand
AGTATAGGAGTTTCCGGCGGGTTTCTCAACGGGCGGGGACGCTATGACGAGTCTCGGATTATCAGATCGGCCTTGAGGCGAATGCACCCGTACGGTTGCGGCTTCCCCTGGATTCGCTGCATGAGGCGCTCCGCCGCAGCTGCGCCGAGCAGCTCTGCCGGCTGAGCGACTGCGGAGATACTCGGGGTCGCCATGGTGAGCCAGAGGTCATCGTCGAAGGTGATCATCGCGATCTCTTCGGGGATTTTGACCTTGCGGTCCTTGAGGCACATGAACACTCCGATCGACGCGGGACTGTTTCCACACAATACGGCTGAAACAGGTGTGGTGAGAAGGCGCTCCATCATTCGATAGGACTCGGCGTGACGGAGTTCGTTTACCAGAACGGATCCACCGGCCGTAATCTCGATATAGTTTTTTCGAATCGGCAATCCGGCTTCCTGGTGAGCCTTTCGATAGCCTTCGATGCGCTCCTGCATCGTCATGTCGATCTCATCGTGGCCGAAGTGGAACGCCACAAACCCAATGTCCACGTGCCCTTTTTCGATCAGGTGTTTCGTCGCCCGATACGCGCCTTCCTCGTTGGAGAGGAGCACGCTGTCGGCCTGAAATCCAATGGCCTCCCGGTCTACAAATACGATCGGTCGGTCGTCTGCCGACAGCAGTTTACCAATATGGTCGCAAGTTGTGCATGTCGGTACCAGAATGAGTCCATCAACACCCCGGTCAATGAGGGACTCGATGTTTTCCTGCTCCAGATCGGTCCGTTCCTGCGAATCGATCAACGTGAGGTGGTATCCGTATTTGCCAATCACGCTCTCGATTCCACGGGCGATGCGCACGTAGAAATAGTTGTAGAGGTTTGACACAACAAAACCGATCAAGTTCGAGCGTCCGCTGCGGAGATTCTGCGCCACGCGATTGGCCCGAAACCCAAGCTGGCGAATTGCCTGTTCCACTCTCTCGGTGGCTTCTTCGCTGACGAAACGCGATCGGTTGACCACGTGAGATACGGTCGACACGGCAACTCCAGCGGTCTTCGCCACGTCCTTCATTGTTGGAGAACGACCATTGGCCATCGAAGTCTACCCCCTGAATGGTCTCCAGCGAAACGTTTGTCTCTTCTCTTCCCGTTTATCTTTTCTGATTATAGAGACCAGAGAGGCTGCAGTCAAGCATATCCTCCCCATATTATTTAATATAATCCGCTTAATGGTATAATTAATGCCGAGCTCCGGCGATTCCTGAAGGTTTTCCTTGACGGCACTCCAGACCAATGGTAGAGTGGGAAAAACAGCTGCGGAAACGTTTTTATTGCGTTTCCGAGGCGATTCCATGGAAGGAGGCGCCTATGGTGTGATCTGGTCGGCCGCTGCAGGACACCGTGTGTCGGGCAGTACCGGTCACCAATTGTGGGATTCGGTGGAAGAGGAGGAGAGCCTCCGTCACTCCCGGATCATCTTGATTTTTTCACAGTCGATTCGTTCAGAGTCGCGCAGAGTCAAAGTATTTGCCTCGATAAGGAGGAGATGGAACATGAACAAGTTCATGCGTATAGCAGTGGTTTTGTCCTGTATTGTCGTTTTGGTTTCTGGTGTGGCCTTTGCCGGTGGTGCAAGGGAACAAGAAACGGTCTCGATCAATATCGCGCTCCCGAATAATCCGTTATCGGTTGCCCTCGCCAACTTGGCCGAAACCGAGTACACACCCCCGCCTGGTGTTGACATCGACATCTCGGTTATTCCGGAGAATGACCTCCGTCAGCGGCTCACGACCGAGGCGTCAACGGGGGGCACAACCTTCCACATGTTTACCTTCGGTCCCTACGAGGCGCTGAACTGGGCGCGGTTTGGCTGGCTGGCAGACTTGGAACCTCTGTTTACAAACTTGCCAGCGGACAGGCGTGCAGCGTATGACCGTGCCGATCTCATCCCGGCGATGGCCGACTCGCTCAAGATGGATGGAAATGCATATGCTCTTCCGTTCTACGGCGAGAGCGCGTTCATCATGTACAACAAGGATCTGTTTGAGCAGAACGGTCTTACCATGCCCGAACGGCCGACATGGAACGAGCTGTACGAACTCGCACAGGCAATCCACGATCCGGACAACGGAATCGTCGGAATGACCATGCGGGGTGCGCCCGGTTGGGGAATGAGCGGGGCGCCGTTTGTTCCGATGGTGAACGCATTTGGTGGAAGGTTCTTCGACACGGACTGGAACGCCACGGTTGACACTCCGGAACAACGGGCCGCATGGCAGAAGTACCGCGATATTCTTGTCAACGCGGGACAGGATGACATCATTTCGTATACCTACAACGAAGCGATCGCGCTGATGCAATCGGGTCGCGCCGGTATCTACTTTGATGCGACTTCGATCGCGCCACCGCTTGAGTCCGCGGAATCCCAGATTGCGGGGCGTGTTGGATACGCCTTCCCGCCACGAGAGCAGCACGTGTCTCAGTGGCTGTGGAACTGGGCATTCGGTATCAACCCGAATATCACCCAGCGCGAGAAAGAAGCGGTGTTCGATTTCATGCTGTGGGCCACCTCAAAGGAATTCATTGCACGCACGATGGAGATCGATCCCACCGGAGCGAGCACTCCACCTGCTTCGCGATCGTCAACGTATCGCATCCCGGCCTACGCTGCGGTTCCGTACGCGCAGATCACCCTTGATGTGCTTGAAGAGCTCGACTTCGACAATCCTACGGTAGACCCGGTCCCGTACCAGGGATTGCAGTACATCGCCATTCCAGAGTTTGCAGACATCGGTACCCAGATGACGCAGTGGCTGGCTGACTACGTGGTTGGTGAGATGTCCCTGGATGATGCGATCCGTCGCACACAGGAACTCTTTGATCGCACGGCGATTGAAGGTGGTTACCGATAGGTGCTGATTTCGGCAGGCATTTGACTGCCCGAGATTCAGTGTTTTGTTGAGTCGCTTGTCCGGCGTTGACTTTGACGTCGGGCAGGCGCATTCGACCCTCATGGACAAGAACAATGCATGTACGCGGTTTTCCCGCGTAATGAATTTGATTTCGGTATCGGTCCGGGCCTGTCCGCCGGATCTGGTTAGGATGCCGAATGGGAGTAGAGGATGATCAAAAGAAGCCGTGGATGGTCTTTCGTCATTCCGGGAATCGCCGTTGTTGCCGCGATGACGCAGGTGCCATTCATATTGACCGTGATATTCTCCACGCTCAGATGGAACCTGGCGCGTCCGGATCGGCCGCGCCAGTTTGTCGGATTGCAGAACTTCGTGCATTTTCTTCGCATTTCTGACTTCCCAGAGTTCCCATCGTTTTACCATATCGTAGTTCAGACCGTGATAATGACCGGGAGCACCCTGGTGATTTGCTCGGTACTGGGTTTCTTGCTTGCACTCCTGCTGGATAACGACATCCCAGGAGTCAACATCGCACGGACGTTGATGCTTGGTCCGTTCTTCGTGATGGCCACGGCAGCGGGCGTGGTGTGGCGGGCAACCATCTTTAATACCACCTTCGGCTGGTATGGTGTGCTCGTCCGGGCGTTGGGCTTGCCGCGCGTCGACCTGTTGAGTCAGCGTCCCATGGGAGTCATCGTTTTTCTCTTTGTGTGGCAGTGGCTTCCGTTCTTCGTCCTGGTGATCCTTGGTGGATTGCAGGGTGTGCCCGACGACGTGATTGAGAGCTCCCGGATCGACGGTTGTAACTGGTTTCAAACCACGTTTCAAATCAAGCTGCCGCTGATCCAGAACCACATGAATGTCGCCATCATGCTTGGGCTCGTGTTTGTCATCAAGGAGTTTGGGCTGATTCTCACGACGACCGCCGGCGGCCCTGGGACTCGATCTTACAATCTGCCGTATCTGGTATTCATGGAGGTGTTCAACGCCTCTCAAGTTGGCCGGGGGGCCGCGGTGTCGGTGATCACCGTGGTACTTACGCTCACGCTGGTGAATCTGCTGTACCGGTCGATCAAAAAGCGCCGCGACATTCTCGGGTAACGGAGGTCATCCATGAAATCAAACCGAACGATCGCACAGGTCAAGCGGCACGCCAAGATTCGCCGTATTGCGGTCAAAGTCATCTTGGGAATTGTCATCTACTCAATCGCTCTGCTCTACTTTTTTCCAATTCTCTATATGTTCCTTTCCGCGTTCAAAACGGAGTTCCAGGCGGTCTACCCGAGCCTGGTATTTGATCCAACGCTGGCTACGATGCAACGGGTGCTCACCAACCCGCGGATCATTCGGGCCTTGCAGAACTCGCTGTTTCATGTTGTCGTCGGTACTTCGCTGGCCTTGCTTCTTGGGGTGCCCGCGGCGTTTCAGTTGGCGTTTGGCCAGTTCCGCAAGAAGACTACCAATGAGAAGCTCTTTGTCTGGTTTCTGGT
>REDM01000052.1 GCA_007693485.1 Spirochaetaceae bacterium | reverse complement strand
TGGTCGCCGCTGTAGAGCACCACTCCACACCGAAAGGACTCCGGAGCGAGTTCCTTCAACGCGCGAAGACCGGAAAAGTCGGAGGACCGAACAAGGTCGGAGGTCTTCACCTCTATCCCGGCGAGGGACCCGTCGGGGCGCTCCAGGACAAAGTCAACCTCGCGGTTGTCGCTGGTGCGAAAGTGAAGGAGTTGAGCCGGCACACCGGGCGCCCATGAAAGTTGTTTTTTGAGTTCCGTGGCGATGAAGTTTTCCACCACGTGACCGTAGAGGTCGGGGCGATTACCGCGCAGCTCCCCAAGCGTCCGCCCAAGCAGATGACAAAGGAGCATCGTGTCCGTGATGTATCCTTTCTCCGATTTTACCAACCGCTTGCCGATGTTCCGGTACCAGGGAGGAACGTCAAACGAGAGAAAGAGCGAATTCAGAAGCATCCGATAGTTCTTGCTGGTTACCGGATTGAGTCCCACATCCCTCGCGATTGATGCGTCGTTGAGCAAGCTTCCCGCCCTGCTCGCAAGGGCGTGGAGAAGCCGCGGAACAACGGCAAGTTTTTCTATCTCCGCAAGGCTGCGCAAATCCCGGTGAATGATGGTTGACAGATATCCCTCGAACCAGGAGGCTCGCGCCTCATCGCCTGCCTGGGCGACCGGTGGGAAGGTGGCACGGGAGATCGCCTGTTCCAGCTCTTTGGTGGGAGAAGCGGATGACCGAGGCGTCGAATCGATAACAAATCGCCCCGCGAACAAGTCGTTCAGGAAGCTCCGGGAATCGCGATCACGCTCAGTCGCGGAAAACGGAAGAAGCGTCTTCACCGACATACGGCCCACCAGCGCATCCGCGAGTTTGGGCAGAGCCATGATATCTGCCGACCCGGTGAGGAGAAACTGCCCGTTCCCGTGTCGTGGATCCTCGAAGCGCTTCTCGTCCACGATCTCCTTGAGAACGCGAAAGAGATCCGGTACCAGCTGCACCTCGCCGATGATGACCGGTCGGGAGCGAGCGCCGAGAAAGGTACCGGGCGAAGACGCCGCTGCTGCCATCTGAGTCGCGTTATCAAGCGTGACGTAATCGGCGGGAAACTCTTCCTGCGCAAGCGTCCTGACCAGCGTACTCTTCCCCGCCTGCCGGGGTCCATTCACATACACAACAGGATTCGACCGAAGAGCCGCCATGATCTGACCCGCGATTCTTCGTGGAATGAAGCTCATGCGTGCAAGTTTAGCGTTTTGTTTTTATAAAAGCCAGCTTTATTTTTTCAAAATCGACGGGGCTGCGGGGGCAACAGAAAGAACTCTGAGTGGCAACAGCGACACGAACGAGCTGTTACCGGAACGTCGCCCACGACGAGCGCGCAGTCCGACGTGTTCGAGACAGTGGCGGCTTACCGAGAAGGACCCCAGAGGCCCCCAGCGGCAACTCCATGCCCACCTCTACCGGAACCCACGGTGCAGCCGCAGCCAGCGCCGCGCCGGTCGCCGGAAGGCGATAATCCACCCTGCCGCTGGAAGCCAGCACCCGCACCGTCTGCTGCGTCCATGCCGGTGTTGCGAGCATGAGTGCAATCACCAGCGCAATCATCAATGTCAGCCGGCCTCGTTGCATCAATTCAACCCCTTCTGCTCACAGCGCGAGCGACAGTTCAAAGCGGCCGACGTACTCAGGCCGGGCGCGCTGCCCGCCAGGACCGTGCCGGCGTTGCCCGCACGCGACCGAAGTATCCGTCTCAATTCAGTTGGGGGATGGAAAAGAATGCGCCGACACGAAGGTGCGCAGAATCGCAATGATGCTTCGTTTCATACCCCGTCCGCACTGTAGGAATTTTCGGCGCAATTCTGATGGCTAGGGTAAAGTTTACCGCGTTATTGCATAAAAATCCAACAATTGAGCGAAGTTTTTCGTCTTCATTGCGGCGGATGAGGTGGCGTTCCGACTCTCGCGACCGCTGCAATTGCCCAATGTCACAGCAGCCCGGTACGCAGACCGAGCGACAGTCGGAAGACCGTTCCCGCCTCGACGTCCGACGAGGCAAACCAGAAGTTGGGCTCCAGATAGAGCGAGATGTTTCGGAAGGCGGTGCGTTCGGCAAACTCGAAGCGGGCGAACTCCCACTGGGCGAGCACCGCCGACATCACCAGACCGGGAGTGTCTTCGTCCATGGTGAAGTAGGAGAAGTTGGCGCCAAGCGCCAGCGCCATGGAGAAGAACGACCAGTCGGGGCCCAGAAAGTAGTCAAACGGAACCACCAGCACGTTGGCCAGGAGCTTTGCTCCCAGAACGGTGCCGGTGAAGCGTCCCGGAGGCGCGACGCCCGCCTGCACCTGCAGTTTGACGTTGTCGTCAAAGAAGCTGACCCCAAGACCGAGATCGGCGTAGGTTGCACCGAAGACGTGGGCATCGAGGTAGAGGCCCTGGATGAACTGCGGCACGGAGTAGCCGGACTTGTCGCCGGGGCGCAGCGCCACCTCGATCTCGGCCAGGCCGTACTCGTCGGATGCGGTGCCAAAGACCGACAACGACTCCGTGTGCCGGCTTCCTTCCCGCGGGGCGATGAGGGAGAGCGAAGGTGCTGCCGTATCAACCGTCAGCGACGCCTGAGTGGTTGCGGTCCGGCCGTCGGCGAAGCGGGCCTGCACCACCACGGGAAGCGTTCCCCGCGGCAGCTCGGCCGTCTCCAGCCGGAACTGCCATTCACTGGTTCCGCGGGCAGACGCGAAGGTGCGGCCGTTGTCCAGACTGACCAGCACTTCGGTTGGCTCCAGCAGGCGGCGTTCCCGACGCCCCGCGTCTTCCTGTGCGCTTCCCGGCTGGATTTCGATCCAGGCGCGACCGCGAAGCCACGGTCTGCCGGTGACAACATCGCCGCTTTCGTGGCTGTCGATGGTGACCGTCGGTCCGAACCGCTCAATGGAAACCGCGTGTACCGCACTTGCGACCGCCTCGCCGGTTGGGGCGTCAAACCGTGCGCTCAACTGCAGCGCCAATTCCCGCAGTACCGATTCAGCCACGTCGTGGCGAAAGAATCCGCGCGCATCGACATCGGCGTTGGCCAGGAGCACCTCGCCATTCATCACCTGGACCCGCTGGGGCAGTTCGGGGCCAAAGACGCGCCCGACAACCGTGAGGGCACCGGTGTGCGTCGCGCCCGGCAGCGGATGCAGAAGCGTCGCCCGGTACGAATCGGCCTGTGCCGAGAGTTCCACGGTGCGGGTAACAACGGAACGGTTACCCGCCCGGTCCAGCGCCGTCAACCGAAAGCGGTAGCTTCCAGGGGAGAGATTCGAAACGTCGATCTCCTCCAGCAGCACGGCGCCCGCTGTTGATTCCCAGCTCAATACAGCAGCCGGTTCGCCGTCCAGAGCCGGTTCCTCTGTGGATTGCGCTGTGTTCGCTGCCGTTTCGGCCGCGAGGGCGGATGCGGTCGCTCCAAACGCCATACCCGCCTCACCGATCAGCTCAACCACCACGGAGGCGACCTCGACGTTGTCGTCAACGCGTCCGGAAACCAGGAGGCGGCGCCCGGCGATTTTTCCGTCGGCCGGATGCGCAAGGGAAATGGCGGGCGGCGTATTGTCGATGCTGATCAACGCGGTAGTCCGGGACTCCACGCCGAGCGTGTCGGTTGCAACCACCAGCATGGAGAACGAACCGTCGCGGTAGACGGCGGTGTTGAGCGGTATCGACCACTCCTCGGTGCCATCGGTGCGCTGGTAGCTGTTGCCGTTATCCATCGACACCCGCACCAGGGCAATCCCGTTGGCATCGCTCGCCGTTCCGCGGACAACGATCTCGCCGCGGTTGTAATCGTCGCGCCCGGGAGAGAGCACCTCGATCACGGGACGATCCTTGCTCACCTGCACGGTCACTGAGACCGGCTCACCCGAGAGGCCGTAGATGTCCTCCGCGTACACCTCGATGATCTGTTCGCCGCTTTCGACCTCGTCGAGCGAGACGTCAAACCGAAAGCTCTGCGTTGCAGCCACGCGACGGAACTCACCGTCTGCGATGCGCCAGTGGATTGCAGCCACGCCGTCGTCATCGAAGGCGAACCCGCTCACCGCGAACGGGCCGGTGATGACGTCACCGTCCTGAGGGAGGTTAAGTTCCACCATCGGGAGGTCCAGCGACCGGTCGACGCGGACCACCGGCGTCTCGGTGTGCTCGTTGCCGGCAACATCGCGGACACGGATCTGCAACTGCCCCTCAGCCTCTTCCAGAGCGGTGAAGTCAACCGGGAATACAAAGGCGTTTCCCACACAGGTAGGCGTTACCTCCAGTTGGGTGAAGGTCTCTCCGTCGAGGGTATAGGCGAGCTCGTCGATCGGAACCCGCGAACAGACCGCCCCTGACACCGTTACCAGACCGTTGATGACGTCGGTGGGACGAGGG
>REDM01000260.1 GCA_007693485.1 Spirochaetaceae bacterium | reverse complement strand
GGGCGGCCATTCCCGACTCCCTCGGCGGCACGCTGACCGCCGCCGCCATCGGCGCTCAAGCCTTGTTCGCGCCCGCCCCCGGCTGGACCGTTGGCGTCTCCTGGATGCCCGGCGTTACCGCCCTCTCCACCTTCTCCGCGGACGCGAACCGCCGCGCCATTGGTTTCTCGCCGGTGTACGTTGGGGTAGTGAGGCAGATCACCGGCGGAATGAACCCCCTGGTCACCGACTCCGCAGTGAGCCCGGGCGGCGGCTCGTGGAGCCCGCTCACCACCACCGCGGCCCTCATCGTTGCTGTGCCCATACCGTGGCCCGACTACGAGATTCAGCTCGATCGGCTGAACCGGGGCGGCACCTACGTGGCCGAGAACAGTGGCGTTCGCGCGTGGGCCGTGGGCTATCAGCTGGCAGCGCACTGGACCCCCGGAGCCCCGCCATCTGCCGGGCCCTGGTCATTGCACGCGACCCACGATCTGCTGGTATTCTTTCCCGCTCCCTACGAGAGCGCGGGGCTCATCGAGTACGAACAGAACCAGATATGGAAGACGATTCCGGACATCGAACCCTTCGATACCATCAACTACCGCTTTCAGGTGGGGCTCGAGGTAGAACCGCGGCTGCACCTGACGGCGCTCACCGGTTCAACGTGGCGGGTGGGGGTGCCGGTGGCCTGGCGGTATCGGCCGGCGCCGGTGTTTGACGGGGAGCTCGCAGTGCGGGATACGCAGGAGTGGAGTCTGCACGCGGGAGTCAGTGCCGCCGTCACGCCCTTTGGCATGCGGCGGCACCTGGAGTTTATCTTTGATTATCGGGCGCCGGTTGCAGGGAAGAATCTTCGCGCCGAGCACCAGCTCGGCGTGGCCCTCGCCGTAGACCTTATCTCACGTAGAACACCGTGATCGCGGTGGTGCCCACCGCAAATCCCACCGGAATCCAACCCTCGGCCATGTCCTCGTTGAAGCCGGCCACCAGAGCATCGGTTTCGTTCAGGTAGCTGGTGAAGTAGATCTGCCGCGGGCGCCAGTCGGGGCTTTGCACAAACAGGTACCACGCCTGCACGCCCTCATAGAGACCCATCCCAGCGAGCTCAAGACCGTCTTCCTGGAAGAGCTCGATGGCCGCCTGCATACGCGCTGAGGTGAACATGTCGTAGGCAAAGCGCCACTGCTCCACCCGCCAGCCGCTGTTGATGGCCAGCACGTAGTAGAACGCCTCGGTGCGCGAGATATCCACGGGGAACCATCCGTCCGAGAGCAAACTGTTTACACCCGCCTCCAGCGCCTCGGGGTCATCACCGGCAAATCGGCGCAGACGGACATCCGTGCCGCGAATGCCGATCCGGGCAGCCACGGGGGCGTCCACGTAGAGCACCGAAATTCCCAGAGCCTCGTCTACCTCCATGCCCATCGGCACGTAGTTGTTGGCCAGGCGCGCGCGGATTTCCTGTCGTGCAACCGCGAGATCGGGGGCGTACTGGGCGATAACCCAGGTCTGGCGGGACTGCGCGGGAAGCAGGGGAGTAGCTGCGGTGAACGCTGTTATCAGAACCAGAAGCAGAGTACATCGTCGTGTCATGGTACTGCCACCGTACCACGAATTTTTTAACATTTCTACGCGAAAACGCAATCAGCCGGACGTTTTGGTGCGTTATAGAGGGTAACCAGCTTCCAAGGAGGAAGAGATGAACAGTCTGAACTCGATTCTCATCGAGGGCAACCTCACCCGCGACGCGGTTTCGGCGGTGACGCCGAAGGGCACGCCGGTGTGCAACTTTTCGCTTGCGTCAAATCGGTTCTTCTCGCAGAACGACGAGATGCAGAAGGAGGTGTCGTTTTTTGACGTAGAGATCTGGTCCAAACTCGCCGAACGGTGCGGTGAGCAGCTCAAGAAGGGGCGCGGCGTGCGTGTCGTGGGCCGGTTGAAACAGGAGCGATGGATCGACGCGGAGGGAAAAAACCGTGCGAGAATCAAAATCGTGGGCGAGCACGTGGAGTTTCGCCCCATCTTCAGCAAACCGGAGGCCGAGGCCGACGCCGTCGAGACGGAGGAAGCCGCGGAAATGGCAGAGGATCGACAGCTCGAGCCGGCAGCGGTTCCGTTCTGACGATGAAAATGCGGGAAATCGCGTGATATGCAGTTGACGAACGGGCCTCGCGATGAGTAGTATAGCGCGTCATGGTGAGAGTTTTGCATAAGTATTCACTGATTTCTCGTTCTGCATGGTGGCGAATCGTCGGGTTCTGACGGATTCGTCTGTCGCGGGCCCGGTTTACGTACGGGGTCCGCGGCGAATTTTCGCAAGCCGCGCCCAACAGCGCGGCTTTTTTTGTCGAGGAGGGCCGGAATGAGTCAACGCACGCACAACACGCATCGCACCGACGGCATCATCAAGATTCTGCCCGGCGAGCGCTTCACGCCCTACGCTCTCGCGAAAAAGTTGCAGGCCGCGGTGATTCTGGAGTCATCATCGTATCAGGCGGGGAGGGAGCGTTACTCCATCCTCATGGTGGAGGAGGCGTTCCGCGTGGTGCAGCGCGGTGAGCAGATTCTCATGGAGGCCGACGGCAAGCGCTTTCGCATCAAGACCCGCGGCCGTGATATCCTCGATGTGCTTCGCTACTTTGCCGACCAGCACACGCCGCCACAGCAGGACTTCCCCTTTCCCTCGGGTGGGGTGGGGTACCTCTCCTACGAGTTTGCCGCCCGCTGCGACACCATCCGCTTTGGCGCCAAGACCGATCCGCTCGACCTTCCGGACGCCGCCTTCATCTTTGGCCACGTCTTTCTGGTCTTTGATCACTACACCGACCTGCTTTACGTGATCGGCCTCAACTACGCCGAGCACCAGGTGGACCTTCCCGCCGTGGTCTCCGCCGTGGAGCGGCGCATTACCGATCTCAACTTCAACTACCTTCAGGACGAGGGGGCCGAATACCCGGCCACCATTCTGGATGCCGACGCGGACCGCGCCCCCTTCCTCGCCGGGGTGGAGTCGGTCAAGCGCGAGGTGATTGCGGGCAACCTCCTGCAGGGCGTGCTTTCGCGCCGCCTGCGGGTGAAAACCGGGATGCCCGCCCTTGAGGCGTATCGGCGGCTTCGTACCGCAAATCCTTCGCCCTACCTGTTCTACGTGGACTTCGGCACCTATCAGGTCTTTGGCTCGTCGCCGGAGATGCATCTGAAGATGAAAAACGGCCGCCTCACCATGCACCCCATCGCCGGCACGCGTCGCCGGGGCAAAGACCGTGACGACGATCTGCGCCTCGAACGCGAACTGCTCGCCGATCCCAAGGAGAAGGCGGAACACCTGATGCTTGTGGACCTTGCGCGCAACGATCTCGGTCGCGTCTGCCTGCCGGGATCGGTCACGGTGGACAAGTTCATGACCATCGAGCGATTCTCTCACGTGATGCATATTGTCTCCGAGGTGAACGGAACCATCGATCCGGCACGCACCGGCGCCGAGGCGATCCGTGCCACCTTTCCCGCAGGCACGGTCTCGGGCGCACCCAAGATTCGCGCCATCGAGGTGATCGACGGCCTCGAGCGCGAGCCGCGTCGATTCTACGCGGGGCTGGTGGGATACCTGGAACCCGGGGGCAATTTCGACACCTGCATCACCATCCGCAGTGCGCTCAAGCAGGGTGACCTGCTGATCCTGCAGGCGGGCGCGGGCGTAGTCTACGATTCCACTCCCGAACGGGAGTACGAAGAAACCGGCGAAAAGCTGCGGGCACTTGCGCACGCGGTTGGCGTGGAGGTATAGCATGATACTCTTGCTCGATAACTACGACTCGTTTACCCACAACCTCTATCAGTACATCTCGGAGATCACCACCGAGCCGGTGGAGGTCATCCGGAACGACGCCATCACCATCGAAGAGGTCGAGGCGATGGCGCCCGCGCGGATCATTATCTCGCCGGGCCCGGGCCGTCCCGAAGAGGCGGGCATCTCGGTGGAGCTGATCCAGCGCTTTGCCGGCCACATCCCCATTCTGGGTGTCTGCCTGGGCCACCAGGCCATCGGCCACGCCCTCGGCGCGACCATCGTGGGAGCCAAACGCATCGTTCACGGCAAGGTGGAACCGATGGAGATCGACGGCCGCGGTCTTTTTCGCTCCATCGACAGTCCGGCCCTTTTTACCCGCTACCATTCGCTGGTCATCGACCCGGAGACCCTTCCGCCGGAACTGGAAGTGACCGCCCGAAGCGGCGACGGCGAGATCATGGGCGTGCGCCACCGCGAGTATGTCCTTGAGGGCGTGCAGTTCCACCCGGAGTCCATTGCCAGCGAGACCGGCAAGAAGCTGCTGGCCAACTTCCTGCACTACCACCGCGAGCCCTTCATTGCACGTGCCGCCCTTTCCCGCGTGATTGGCGGAACCCCCATGACGCGCGAAGAGGCCGCCAACTTCATGGAAGAGGTGACCGAGGGCAATCTCAGCCCCGTCCAGATCGCCGGCTTCCTGGTTGCGCTCAACTGCCGCGGCATCACCGGTGAACAGATCGCCGGCTGCGCCTCGGTGCTGCAGAAGAAGCGCGTGCCGGTGAGCTGCCCCAAACCCATGGTTGACACCTGCGGAACCGGCGGCGACGGGCTTGGCACCTTCAATATCTCGTCCATGTCCGCGCTGGTGGCGTCTGCGTCGGGTGCCACGGTGGCCAAACATGGTAACCGCGCGGTCAGCTCCAAGAGCGGCAGCGCCGATTTCTACCGCGAACTCGGTGTCCCGGTGGACCAGAGTCGCGAACAGGCCGAGGCGGCGCTCGCCGAGCACGGCTTTGCCTTCCTCTTCGCCCCGCTCTATCACGGGGCCATGAAGCACGCCGCCGTCCCGCGCAAGGAGCTCGGTATCAAGACCATCTTCAACCTGCTGGGACCGCTGGTGAATCCAGCCGGCGCCGACTACCAGGTAATTGGCGTCTACGACCGCGCCCTCTGCCGCCCCATGGCCGAAGCCGCCGTGCTGCTGGGCATCAAGCGAGGCATGGTGGTGCACGGCACCGACGGCCAGGACGAGCTCTCGGTTTGCGCCCACTCGGTAATCGTGCCGTTTGACGAATCGGGCGTACAGGCCGAGGAGACCCTCGACCCCGCCTCGCTGGGTCTGGGTGGCCACCGGCTGGAAGACCTCGAGGGCGGAGACGCCGCGGCGAATGCCGATATCGCCCGACAGCTGCTCGCCGGCGGCGGCGCCCCGGCCGTCCGCGACGCCGTCATCCTCAACGCCGCCGCCGCCCTGGTGGTGGCCGGCCTTGCCCCCGACCTCGCAGCCGGCGTTGCCACCACCCGCGAGGCGCTTGCCTCCGGGGCGGTGGCCGCCAAGCTCGCCGCGGTCTCGGGAAGCGCCACCGTTGGAGGTGCCGCGTGAGCGCAGATTCTGCCGGTCGCCATACCGGCCCTGCAGCCCGCCCACCCGACATCCTCGCCCGCATCGCCAGACGGCGCCGTGAGCGGGTCGCTGCCGAAGGCCCCGCGCTTGGAGTCCCGATTCCCGCCGAGCGTACGGCGCCCCTGGTGCCCTTTGCCGCCGATCCGGCCGTGATCTGCGAAGTCAAGCGTCGCTCGCCCTCCCGCGGAACCATCAGCGCCAATGCCGACCCGGTGGCCGTGGCGCTTCGCTACCACGCGGCCGGGATCCGCTCGGTGAGCGTGCTCACCGAAGAAGACCACTTCTCCGGCAGCCTCGCGGACCTCATTGCCGTGAAGACCGCCGCTCCCGATCTCGCCGTCCTGCGCAAGGACTTCCTGATGACGGTTGAAGATATCGAGGTATCCTGGCGCGCCGGCGCCGACGCCATCCTCCTCATTGTGGGAATGCTCGACGACGCAACCCTGGCCGCGCTGTTTGCCGCCGCCTCTGCCCGAGGCCTGGCCACCCTGGTGGAAGTGCACACCGCAGAAGAGCTCCGCCGCGCCGCCGCCCTGAAGCCGCCGCTTCTGGGAATGAACAGCCGCGACCTGGTGAGCTTTCGCATCGACCGGCTGGTGCCGCTCTCCCTCATGGCGAAGGTTGACTGGCCGTGCCGGGTCATCTTTGAGTCGGGCCTCTTCACCTATGAGGACGCTCGCTTCGCCGCCAACCACGGCTTCGCCGGCGTGCTCGTGGGCGAGGCAGCCATGCGCGCCCCCGAGGTGGTTCCCGACCTGATCCGCGGCGTGAGCGACGGCCGGGCGAGCACCGCCTCTGCGAGCGCCGTCCCCGCGAGCAAAGGCTTCTGGCCGCGGCTGCTCGCGCGGCGTGACGCGGTTCGAGCGCGGGAGGGGCGGCCGCTGGTGAAGTTCTGCGGCATCACCAATCGGGCCGATGCCGAAGCCGCCGTGGAGGCGGGGGCCGACCTGCTTGGGTTTGTTTTTGCGCCGTCGCCGCGGCGGTCGCCGCTGGAGCTGCCTGCGGAGCTGGCCGACCTGCCGGTGCTGAAGGTCGCGGTGGTGGTGACGGTGACGGGACCAGCGACCGGGTCGTCGGCCGGGGCGAACGCGTCGAGCGGGAGCCGCGGCACGGGAACCGGGCGGCGGCTGCCAGACGGCGTCGCGGAGCTTCTGGCGGACGGATTCCTGGATGCGGTTCAGTTTCACGGCGACGAGGAACCGGGCGACTGCTTTGCCCTGGCCCCGGTCTACTACAAGGCGTTGCGGCTGCGCACCCCGCAGGACGCCGAGCGCAGTGACCTCTTCCGCAGCCCCCGCGTGCTGATCGACGCATTTGATGCGGCAGCCTACGGCGGGACGGGAAAGATGCTTGCAGACGAGGTGGTGGAAGCAGCCGCGGCCCGCCTTCCGCTCTGGCTGGCGGGAGGGATCGGGCCAGACAACGTTGCCCAACTGGTGCAACGGTGGCAGCCGGAACTGGTGGACGCTTCCAGCAGGCTTGAGACAGAGCCGGGCCGGAAGGATCACCGGGCGATTGAACGATTCATGAAGGAGATTCGTAATGTCTGAACCATACCATGACTACTTCGGCGACTTCGGCGGGCGCTACGTGGCCGAGGTGCTGCGCACGCCGCTCGACTTGCTGGAGGCGGAGTTTGCGGCGGTGCTCGAGGACGACGGGTTTCGCGCCGACTTCGACCGCATCGCGGCGCAATTCATCGGGCGGCCCACGCCGCTGCTCTTTGCGGAGAACACTACGCGTGCCCTTGGGGGTGCCCAGGTCTACGTGAAGCTCGAGGGCCTCGCCCACACCGGTGCACACAAGATCAACAACGCCGTGGGGCAGGTACTGCTTGCCAAACGGATGGGCAAGCGGCGCATCATCGCCGAGACCGGAGCGGGGCAGCACGGCGTCGCCACTGCGGCCGTCTGCGCCAAGCTCGGGATGCCGTGTCGCGTCTACATGGGCGAGGTAGACATCCGACGGCAGAAGCCCAACGTCTTCTGGATGCAGATGTACGGCGCCGAGGTGGTGTCGGTAACCTCGGGCTCACGCACCCTGAAGGATGCGGTCAACGAGGCGCTCCGCGACTGGGCGGCCAGTTTTGCCGACACGCACTACGTAATTGGATCCGCCCTCGGGCCATCTCCCTATCCGGACATGGTGCGCGAGTTTCAGTCGGTGGTGGGGCGCGAGACCGAGCGGCAGATTGCCGATGCGGGCATCGACGTGGCCGCATTGGTGGCGTGCGTGGGCGGCGGTTCCAACGCCATCGGCTTCTTTGCCCCCTGGCTCGAGCGCGAATCACCGCGCCTCGTTGGGGTGGAAGCCGGCGGAACCAGCGATGAGGTTGGCGCACACGCGGCGCGGATGGGCGGCCTCGGCGTCCCCGGCATCGTACAGGGGTACAAAAGCCTCTTTCTGCTGGATGATGACGGCCAGGTTCAGCCAACCCATTCGATTTCGGCCGGGCTCGATTACCCCGGGATCGGGCCGCAGCTCGCGGCGCTCGGGCAGAGCGGGCGGGTGGAGTTTCGTCGCGCCCGCGACCAGGAGGCGCTCGCCGCGGTCAAACACTTTGCCTCGCGCGAGGGGGTGGTCTTTGCCCTCGAGTCGGCGCACGGCGGAGCGGCGGCGCTGGACATCGCTCGCGAACTGCCGTCCGACAAGGCGGTGGTGGTCAACATGTCGGGGCGCGGAGACAAGGATCTGTTCATCATGGCGGGCGAACTTGACCGCGCATCGTGGAAGGAGTTTCTGCTGAGCGAAGGAGGTCGGTTGTGAGTGAGACCCAACGGCCGGGCGTCATGGCCCACATGATCCCCTGGTATCCCGATGCCGAGCGCTCGTTTGAGGTGGCAAAGGCCCTCCTCGACGCGGGGGTGGATTTTCTGGAGGTGCAGTTTCCCTACTCGGACCCGACGGCCGACGGCCCCGCGATCCAGAAGGCGTGCTCAGATGCGCTGGAAGGGGGGTTCAAGGTCGAGGCCGGCTTTGCATTTCTGGACCGGGTACGAGCGTACCGCGATGTGCCGATCTTTCTCATGAGCTACGCGGGCATCGTCTTCCGCAAGGGCGTGACTGAGTTTGTGCAGCGGGCCGCCGATCACGGGGTGAGTGCGCTGATTGTCCCCGACCTGCCGCCCGGCAGCGATGAAGGTCTCTACGAGGCGGCCACAACCCGCGGTCTGCACGCCGTTCCGGTGCTGGTGGTGACCGCGCGTAAGTCCCGTATCGACGCGGTTGCGGCGCTCAAGCCCGCCTACCTCTACGCGGCGCTGCGAGCAGGCATCACCGGTGAACGAACCGCCATCGGCAGCGAAAACCTCGCGTTTCTCGACGCCCTGTCGCCAATCGGCGCTCACATCATGGCCGGTTTCGGCGTACAGAGCTCCGAGCAGATCGAGGCGCTGCGCGGCCACGTGGACAGCGTTGTGGTGGGTTCCGCCTTCGTGCGCGCGGTGGATGGATGCGGCAGCGGTTCGGTCTACCAGGCGGTCTACGATCTGGCGGCCGACCTCACCGGCCACGCACATTGACCGCGAGGCGATTCTACCCAATAATGGCGGCAACGGAGGGTAACACCCATGGAAGTAGAACTGACAACCGGAAACTTTGAACAGGAAGTGCTGAAGTCTGATGTGCCGGTGATTGTTGATTTCTGGGCCGAGTGGTGCATGCCGTGCAAAATGATCGCTCCGGTGCTGGAAGAGATCGCCTCCGAGTACGAAGGTAAGCTCAAAGTGGGCAAGCTCAACGTGGACGACCAGGCCGACCTGGCCGCCCGATACAATATCGTCAGTATTCCGAGCCTGCTGCTCTTCAAGGGCGGTGAGGTGGTGGGCCAGCACGTGGGTGCGGCGCCCCGACCCAAACTCGAGGAGTTCTTCTCCCCGCACCTCTGACCGGCTGCCGCGGCGTTACGGCTGGTGGCGCTCGTCGCTGTTTGGGGCGCCAAAGGTCAAGCCGCGGGTGGGCACAACGTGCCAATCGTGGCGGCTGTTGGTGTCGCGCGAGTCGCTCGAGCGGTTGAGCGAACGCGTGGCGGTTGAGAGCGTCACGTCCACCAGGTCTTCGGGGCGGGGGTGTTCGCCGTCAATCTCCCACTGTCCTGCGTCCACCACCGTGCGTACCCGTTCCAGCATCCGGGTGCTGCCAAATCCCAGATAGCGTTCGTCGGATGCGGAGGTGCGGTTGGTGTAGAGCACCGCGTCCATGATCGGCCCACCGGGCCGGCTACTGAGGGTAATCACCCCGTTGTTGGTTGGCAGCCCGCCGCCTTCGCGAACCCAGAAGTCCCACGCCGTGTCGCGGCTGTTGCGTCCGCCGGACTCGTCGCGGCGAGTGGTCTCGTCGACTTCCTCGGGAATCCCCTGCGGACGAAAATGAACCAGCACATAGTCTCCCTCCTCGATCTCCACGGCGGGAAGGATCATGCGCGAGTCCCAGTCCGCGGGGCTGCCGTTGGAAAGGGTGACGCCGCCAAGGTTGCCCGCGGTGACCGCAAAGAGCTCAACGCTCTCCGGGTTGTTTCCGCTGCCGCGCGGGTTGAGCTCGTTGATGAGCATCCGGGGCAGCCGCGGGTTGTGGCCGTAGAACCGGACCAGGAATCGCAGGCTGTTTCCGGACGCATCCTCCACGCTTCCCTCCAGCAGATACTCGGCCCCAATGCTGGTTGCCTCCTCGCTCACGATCACCAGCCGGTTTGCCGTACTGGTAATCGCAAGATCACCAAGAGACGGACTCACACCCACGTGGTCGGCCTCGGCCGGTTTATCGAACAACACCTCCACGGTGTGCTCGTCGAGAACTTCCAGGCCAACGAAGCGGGGCGGGGTGATGTCCACTCCGGTGGCAAAGTCCTGAAGCTGGGTGCAGCCGGCCGTGGCAAAGACTACGACGGCAATGAAGGCAAGCACGGGACCGGCACTCGCACCACGGGTAGCACGAGTGGTGACGCGCGCGGGATGTATTGGTTTCATTCTGAACCTCCACCCTCTATAACGGGGGTGTTTTTCCATCTGCTTTCGCCCTTTACGGAAAATCGGCCATCAACTATACTTTTTCCACCGGAGGGGACATGGCAGAAAACATCCTGTTCGAAAAGTACGGGCAAACCATCAGTCCGGGCCGCCGCATCTTTTCTGAGGGAGAAGAGGGCGAAAAGATGTACATCATCCAGTCCGGCACAATTCGCATCAGCAGAACCATCGACGGAAAAGAACACGTGCTCGCAGAGCTGACCAAAGGCGACTTTTTTGGCGAGATGGCGATCGTGTCGCGTATCCGGCGCACCGCAAGCGCCACCACCGTGACCGACACACAGCTTCTCGCGTTTGACCGCGCCGGATTCCAGAGCATGATCGAAAAAAACGTGAAGATCGCCATGAACGTGATCGACAAACTCTGTCGTCGCCTCGAAAACGCCAATTCACAGATTCAGGCCTTGGTTCGCAAAAACGAGCAGAGCGTGATTGCGCTGAACCTCTACAACCGGTTCATGGACCGTCCCGAGGGCGAACGCGCGCTGGCCCTCGATCGTGCCACCAAGGAGATCGCGCAGTCGCTGCAGATCCCGGTGGATACGGTGGAGGAGGCAATTCAGCAGCTGGTCAGGGACGGCGTGCTCTCCGTGAAGACCAACGCGCTGCGGCTCACCAACGAGAACCGCCTCACCGAGATGGCGGAACAGGTTGGCGGCGCCTGATGTGCGGAATCATCGGATACTGTGGGCCAAAGCCGGCCGCTCCCATTCTGGTGGAGGGGCTGAAGCGGCTTGAGTATCGCGGGTATGACTCCGCCGGCATCTGCGTAGGGAACGAACGGGTGCTGCAGCTCATCAAGAAGAAGGGCAAGCTGCAGGAACTGAGACAGGCGGTTCCCGCCGACATGCTGGGAACGTACGGTATTGGCCACACCAGATGGGCAACGCACGGCGAAGTAAACGACACCAATGCCCATCCTCACTTTGATGCCGACGGCTCCATCGCCATCGTTCACAACGGAATCATCGAAAACTACAACGCGCTGCGCGAGAAGCTCGAAGACGAAGGGTTCATCTTTCGCAGTGAAACCGACTCGGAGGTCATCGCCTTCCTGTTGGGTACGCTTTACGAAGGCGACCTCGAGCAGGCGCTGAAGCGCACCTGTCGAATCCTCAAGGGGACCTACGGCATCGTCGCCATGCACAAAGACGAACCGGGAGTCCTGATCGGCGTGCGCAACGGCTCACCGCTGGTTCTTGGCATTGGCGAGCATGAGATGCTCCTGGGGTCCGATGTCACCGCCATGCTCGCTCACACCAAACAGGTCATCTATCTGGAAGACGGCGAGGTGGTACGGCTCACCGCCGACAGCTACCGCACCACCGACCTTCGCGACCGCGACGTCGACAAAAAAGTTGACTACATCACCTGGGAGCTCGAAGAGATCGAGAAGGACAACCACCGCTACTACATGGAGAAGGAGATCTTCGAGCAACCGGAGTCCATCCTTCGCGCCATGCAGGGGCGGCTGGACAGAGATTCCGCAACCGCGCATCTGGGCGGTCTCAACATGACCAATCGGGAGCTGTTGGAGGTCGAGCGCATCAAGCTGGTAGCAGCGGGAACCTCGTACCACGCCGGGATGGTTGCTACCTACCTCATCGAGAGCCTGGCCCGCATTCCATGCAGCGCGGAACTCGCCTCCGAGCTTCGCTACCGTAACCCTATCGTCGAGCGCAACAGCATCTACTTTGCCATCTCTCAGTCGGGCGAGACCGCCGACACGCTCTACGCAATGCGTGAGCTGCAGCGAAAGGGCGCCCGCGTGCTGGGCATCTGCAACGTGGTGGGAGCGACAATCCCGCGCGAATCCGACGGCGGCGTCTACATCCACTCCGGGCCCGAAATTGCGGTGGCGTCGACCAAGGCGTTCACCAGCCAGTTGACCGCCCTTTATCTCTTTGCCCTCCTGATCGCGCGGATGCGCGACATGTCCTACGAGCAGGGTCTGGTATTCATCGATGCGCTCGAAGCGGTTCCCGAGCAGGTTCGCGCGATTCTGGATCGTCACGCCGAGGTGGAAGCGCTCGCGAAGAAGTACGCCCACGCGGAAGATTTTCTCTTTTTGGGGCGTGGCATCAACTACCCGGTCGCCCTCGAGGGTGCGCTGAAGCTGAAAGAGATCTCGTACATCCACGCCGAAGGGTACAGCGCCGCCGAGATCAAGCACGGTCCGATCGCCCTGATCAACGAAAGCACCCCGAGCCTGGTAATCATTCCCGACGACGGGCTGCGCGAAAAGGTGATTTCCAACATGAAGGAGATCAAGGCGCGAAAGGGACCGGTCATCGCCCTGGCGGTTGAGGGTGATCGCGATGTAGCAGCAATTGCCGACGACGTCATCTATGTGCCCCGCGCCCACGAGTGGGTCTACCCCTTCCTCATGATGGTTCCGCTGCAGCTCTTTGCATACTACTGCGCGCTCGAGCTTGGCCGCGACGTGGACCAACCGCGCAACCTCGCAAAAAGCGTCACGGTGGAATAGCACCAGCCGATGCGGGCAGGGAACGCGATGCGAATGCCAACAGACCCGGCGAGGCGAGTCGTGCGGATGCTGAGTGTTGGAACGGTGCTGCTCACCATGATCCTGGGGATGATGACGTCCACGCCGCTTATCGCCCAGACTATCGATCGGGACCCGCTGGTCCTGGTTTCCGGGCCGCGGGCTCGTCGCGCGGCTGAGATCCTCGGCCCCAATCCGTTGACCGCCTTTGTGGGGCGGTACGAATCGTCACAGGGAAGCGCTCTGTTCTGGTATCTGCCCGATTCCATCGAGCGGCCCGAAGGATGGGAGCCGGTCGCCTGCGAGGGTGCAGACGTTGCCGAGCACCCCGAGGGTGCGGGGTTTCTGTTCCGCGATCCTGCGGCGGGTTATGCGTTCTTTCTGATGACGGAGGGCGTCGATGCCTGCGAGGTTGCCGGCGCGTTTGCGCGTGAGTTTTCGTTCTTCCGAACGGTTTCGTTTGGAGACGGGGCACCGGCATTTCCGGCGCTCCTGTCGATTCCCTGAGTCGACGCTGTGGTTTTGCGCCTACTCGCGGCGTGCGCGGTCGGCGCGGCGGGGACGCGGTGGCGGCCATCCGCCCTCATCCATCACCTCGAGTACGCGAAGCGAGAGCACGCGTGGCCACGCCGGGAGTTCGTCCGCATCGGGGCCGTCGTACTTCGCCAGAAGCTCGGCAAAGAGTTGGCGCGCCGTGTCCCACTCATCCATCCGGTAGTGAACGAAGGCGATCTCGTAGCGGGCCTCGGCACCGTTGACCCGGTCTTCGGGAAAGCGTTCGAGGAAGGTCACGTAGTACTGCAGTGCGACGGCAAACCGCCCCGCGTCAAGCGCTTCCTGTCCGCGCTGAAACAGCTCTGCCTGAGTCAGATCCTCCGGAATCACCACCGGACCGGTCCGACACGCGAGCAACGAAAAGAACAGCAGCGAGATCACAAAAAACGCGCATCCGCGCGCGGTTTGAAGACGGGAAAGCTTCTGCATACCGCTCAAACATAGCACACCGAAGTGCGTCGGACAACCCGCCGCGTTTCGGCTCACCGCCTTCCGGCGCGGTCCCATTTTCGGTAGAATGCCGCCATGATAGCAACCATCGTGAATACTCTCGCCGTCATTGTCGGGTCACTCATCGGGCTTGCCCTGCGTCGTGGAATTCGCGACGGGGTGCGCGAGGCGGTCTATATCGGTATTGGGGTGGTATCTCTGATCATCGGGATTTCCATGGCGCTCTCCGCCACCCGGGTGCTCTACCTCGCGCTTTCGCTGGTGATTGGCGGGGTGGTCGGGGAGTTGATGGGAATTGAAGCCGGAATCCTTCGGTTGGGAGAGTTCCTGCGTCGCCGGTTCACCCGCGGCGACGCCGACAATCAGTTTGCCTACGGCTTCCTCACTGCGAGCGTGCTCTTCTGTGTGGGCGCTCTGGCGATTGTGGGATCGTTTCGTGCCGGCGCCGAAGGCAACTACGAGCTCATTTTGACCAAGAGCGTGATGGACGGGTTCATGTCCATCCTGCTTGCCGGAGCGATGGGGATCGGTGTCGCGTTCTCCGCGCTCACGGTACTGCTCTACCAGGGCGCCCTCACCCTGGGAGCGGTTGCGCTGCGGCCCCTGGTCAGTCCCTTGGTGCTTTCGGAGGTCACGGGCGTGGGTGGAGCGATGGTCATGATGATTGGCATCAATCTGCTGGGGTTGAAGAAGATTCAGACCGGAAACTTCTTTCCGTCTCTGGTGGTGGTGCTGGTCTTTGTGGCGCTTGATCCCTGGCTCGGGCCGCTCTCCGGTATGTAACCGCGCGTGAACTGCCGGCGGCGAGCACGTTTGCCGGCGCGCTCCGCGTTACCCGACGTTTTCGGGGTGTTCGTCCACGATGGTAATGACCGCGCTGGCTTCGCCGGTGGCGTCCAGGGCGTCGATCTCCGCCACCGCCGACAGCAGGTTGGCTTCGCGGGCCGGATGCAGCGTGATGACTACCGGCACCAGGTGGGGTTCCTGATCGCCGCCGTTGATCTCCGGTAGCTCGTCCTGCAGGACACTCGCGATGCTGATGCCGTGCGCTCCAAAGATTGACGCGATGCGCGCCAGCGCCCCCGGGGTGTCGTCTACCATCGTCCGGACGTAGAACCGGCTGTACGTCTCTTCTACCGGCACCAGCTTCTGCGGTGGGTTGCGGTCCGGCCAGAAGGCAAAGCGCTCGAAGAAGGCCGGGTAGGTGCCCGACGCAATGCCGATGATGTCCGACACAACCGCGGAGGCGGTGGGAGCACCACCGGCGCCCCGGCCATAGTACATGGTGTGGCCGGTTGCGTGACCGTAGACGCTGATCGCGTTGAAGGGACCGGACACCCACGAGAGCGCATGCTCGCGCGATATGAAGGCGGGCCGCACGCGAAGCGAGATGCCGTTGCCCACACGGGTGGCAATGGCGAGGAGCTTCACCACGTAGCCGAGGGTGTCGGCGTACATCACATCGTCCTGCTCCAGCTGATCGATTCCCTGGACGGGAACCTCGTCAAAATCCACCTGTATGCCGAAGGCCATGGCCGCCATGAGCGCGATCTTGTGAGCGGAGTCAACGCCCTGGACGTCGAGCGAGGGATCGGCTTCGGCCAGCCCCCGCGATTGCGCGGCCCAGAGCGCTTCCTCGTAGCTCTGCTCTTTCTCGATCATCTCGGTGAGGATGAAATTGCAGGTTCCGTTGACGATGCCGTAGATGGCGTCGACCGTGTTTGCTACCAGCCCGTCATAGAGCGCACGCACAATTGGAATGCCGCCGCCCACCGCCGCCTCAAACGCCAGCGTGACGCCGTTCTCGCGGGCAAGCGCGAGCAGCTCTGCTCCGTGATGGGCGAGCAGCGCCTTGTTGGCGGTCACCACATGTTTGCCCGCGCGTAGCGCCTGCTCGGTGATGGTGCGCGCCGTGGTGGTGCCACCAACCAGCTCCACAACCACGGAGACGTCGTCATCGGTGAGAACGTGATCGAGGTTGGTCTCAAAGAGCGTATCGTCCAGACGGAGGTTTTTGGCGGCGTCAAAGTTTCGGTCTACGATATACTTCAGCTGAAGGCGGACGCCGCTTCTGGTGGCGAGCAGCTCGCGGTCGCGAAGCAGAATCTCACAGACCGCTCCCCCAACGGTTCCACATCCAACGACGGCAATACTGATTACGGGTTGGGAAACACTCATCGCGCGACAATCCTGTAGGTGACCATGGTGGCCTATCGTATTCCGGCGGTCTCAGGCATGTCAACTGCCGCACGCTTGCGGCGCGATGCGGTGTCTGGTACCTTCATACCATGCAGACAGTTCCGGTGGCCCAGCTCTGCTCGTGGGAATGCGGGCCGACCCCCTTCGCCGGGGATCCCGCACCACACGACGATCTCATCCGCGGCGGCTTCCTGCCGCCGCTCCCGGTGGAGCAGGGCGCTTCGGGCCCAATCATTCTCTGGGGGTGGGCGATTGCGCGCCGTGCGGCGGAACTCGACGTGTCCGAACTGCGGGTTCGACCGGCTCCGGCCGAACCCCGTGCGGCGCTGAGCCTCTGCCTCCACCTGGAGGGGCGAGCCGGTCGCTACTCGTGGGAGGAACGCGACGAGCTCGCCCGCTCCGCGGAGCGTCGTGGCGTGACCATCGATGCGGGGCTCTCCCTCCTGATCGCCGGTGATGCCGGTCTGTCAGAGACCCTCGGCCACTATCGTGCCCTGGCTCCCGAACGGCGGCGTGCTGTCTCGGATGGCACCATCGACCTGCGCACCGCAACGCGGCTCGGTACGTTGCCGGACGAGGCGCTCAAACCCCTGTGCGCGGCTCGCCTGTCGTTCAGCGCACGCCGGCAGATTCTGCTGCTGGTTGCCGAGGTGGTTGCCCGCGACGCGCTGAGTGCCGATGCGGCGCGTGCCCTTGCGGACGCAGTTGTGGCGGCGGATGACCCCCTGGCGGCTGCACGCGCCGCCCGCATGCCGCGACTCCAGGCCATGGAGCGCAGGGTGTCCGAAATCGAGGCGCTGCTGCGGGTAGATGGCTCGTTTCGGCTCTCGGCGCCGCCGGGGTTTGAAGGCGAGAGCTTTGAGTTTGCGGCACGGCTTTCCAGACCCCGGGATATCGACCGGGCAATCGCGGCGCTGACGCGCCTGCGGGATGAGGCGGATGAACTCTTTGATCTGCTCTGACGCCATAGCCTTCTACCGACGCACCCTCTCCCGGTTCTACGTCACCGCCGATGCCCTCGAGCTGTCGCCGGTTGAGCGCGCCGTTGGGCTGCTCGAACCGCTTCACCCCCAGGTTGTGGCCTCCCTGGATGAGATTCCCAATGAGCATCGAAACCTGCGGTCCATCTTTGTGACCTCGTTTCGCGGGGAGCCGCTGGCTCCCTGCCCGGGCACCCGGCTACACCAGTGCTGCAACTATCACACGGTGGATCTCTACGCGGGGTGTCCGTTGGGCTGCAGCTACTGCATCATGCAGAGTTACCGGGAGCGCACGCCGGTTACCGTCTATGCCGACCCGGCTCCTGCAATTGCTGCCATTCGCCGTCAGGCACTCGATGCCCCCGACCGGATTCTGCGCGTGGGAACCGGAGAGACCGGCGACTCCCTCCTGTACGACCCGCTCTTTGACGTCACGCGGCGTTACATTGTCGAACTGGCCGACCTGCCCAACGTGCACTTCGAGGCAAAGACCAAGACCGACTGGGTCGATCACCTGCTGAGCGTGGAACCAAAGGGCAATGCGGTGATCGGTTTCTCGCTGAACGCCGATGAGGCGTCGGCGGAGGAGGGGAAGTCGGCACCCCTGGCGCGACGGCTTGCGGCTGCGGTGCGTGCCGTTGCGGCTGGATACCGCGTTGCGGTGCACTTTGATCCGCTTTTCCGACTGGGCGACCTCAACCAGACCGAAACGCATTACGCGAGCGTAGTGGCCCGGCTTGCTGCCGCGGTGCCGGCGGAGCGGATCGCGTGGATCAGCCTGGGAACCGTGCGCTATCCACCCGCCCTGCGCGACCATATTCATCGGCCCTATATGCTCGATGAGTTTGTGGTGGGTGTCGACGGTAAGTATCGCTATCTGCAGCGCGAGCGCGTGGCGATCTACCAGGCAGTGGTGCGAACATTGTGCTCGGCCCTCGCTCCGGTACCGCCGATCTATCTCTGTATGGAGAGTGAGGCGGTGTGGCGCCGCGTCTTTGGCGCCACACCGCAGTCAATTCCAGCGCTTTCTGCTATATTTGACGGGGCGTTTGTGCGCGGCGTTGAGCGATCTGAGCGCAGAGAGGAGGAAGGGTGAAACAGTCGATTCTCATGACGATCGCGCTCTTTGGTATCGCGCTCTCTGCAATGGCAACTGAGCCCATCGGTCACGTGGTCTACCTCGCGGGCGATCCGCACGCGGTGCGCTCCGCGCGGCCGCTCTGGTTGGGCATCGGCCTGGGGATGCCCGTACACCACATGGATTTCTTCCACACCGCCGCCGACGAGATGATCGAGATCGAAACCAGCGATGCCGCCGGCGTTCTCGCGTCGATTCGCGTACAGCCCGAGTCGGTGCTCTATCTGGCAATCGTTCATCATCGTTCGGCGCAGGAGATTCGCCTGCTGTCGGGCAGCGTCACCGTCGCAATGCGGGATCCTCAGCCGGACGCGGTTCTGTCGGTGGTCACTGAGCGCGCGACGGTTGATTCCGCCGGCGCGGAGTACGACGTCACCGTTGCCGCCGATGGATCGGTGCTGTTTACCGTGCGCCGCGGGACCGCGCGGGTTACGCACCGTGACGGACGGCGTCTTTTTGCAGACGCGGAGCGAGCCGTTGAGGCGCTCCCGGACGGGGTGTTTCGCACTGCGCCGATGCAGGTCGATCGGGGTGAGCGGTTCCGATCGGTGTGGCTTTCTCAGGTGGACGCCCGGTTGCGAATTGACGCGGGCGCTGTCTACCGTCGCGTGGCCGAGGCGTATCGCGATGTTGCTGCACGGTTTCACGATTCGTACCGCGAGCTGCTCCTGCGTCGCGATATTCTGGATCGGTGGATGGAAACGGACCGGCAAGGGCGCGACCCACTGGGGACTACGGAGCGAGGGGAGGCGGCAGCCGAGCGCGAAGCGATTGCCATGCTGCTCGAACCAGCCGCCGCCGATGTACGCGAGTTGGAGGCGCTCTGGTACCGCATCTTGTATCTCGCTCGGCTCTCGGCGGCCGGGGTGGGGCCGGACAGTCTGGTCGAGCCTCGGCTCACGGCCCACGAGTTTTTTGACGAGCGTGGCGCGGAGGCGCGCGTGATCGAGGATCAGATGCACACCGTCCGGTCGGTGATCCGCCTTCTCGCCCAGCGCACCGGCGGCACCGGGGAGTGACCGCTGCGCAGATAACGGGAAACGGCGATCAGAACAGCGTGACTTCGCCTCCGGCGGTGGTCTGCTTCTTGATTTTTTCCAGGTAGGCCTCTTCCTCGCGCTCCACGTCCACGATCAGGTTTCCGGTGATCCGCTTCAACAGGATGCGAAAGGTCTGGGGAAACAGAAATACCTTTCGGGCGATGGTTCCGCCCACGTCGGACGCTTCCACGGGGATCTTTTCGAGGGAGAGATAGTCAAAGGCAAACTTGATGTTGCTCTTTGGCACCGCCCCTGCCCCGGGTACGGTTGATCGCAGTACGTGCCCCCCGCCAAAGACCTTGGCGGTGAGTTCGCTGCGTCGAGAGCCCATCTTCATCATCTGGTTGATCAGGAGCTCCATCGCGTACATGCCGTACTTGCCGGTTTCGGTTGCGACGACGTCGGTGGTGCGGTTGACGGAGCCGGGTAGCATGAAGTGGTTCATGCCAGCAATTGCGTTTCGGCGGTCAAAGAGCGCAACGGCTATGCAGCTGCCCAGTACGGTCGAGATGATCACATCATCGCCGGTTGCGAAGTACTCTCCGGGGTGAAG
>REDM01000053.1 GCA_007693485.1 Spirochaetaceae bacterium | reverse complement strand
CGTTCGTAGGTGTCGAAGTAGTCCCTCGCCCAGGGGAACTGGCTGCATACCAGGGAGATCTCATCCCGGTTCTCGTTGATGTGGGTCTGGATCATCACGCCGGGATACCTCTGCTTCAACGCACCGCACGCGTCCAGCACCGCCTCGCTGCAGCTCACCGAGAACCGCGGGGTGACCGCGTAGCGCAGGAAGCCGTTTCCGTGCCAGCGCGCGATGAGCGCCTCGCTCTCGCGGTAGCAGTCGTCCGCATGCCGCACCAGTGCATCCGGGAGCTCTCGATCCCCCAGGCTCAGCCCTGACGCAATCCGCATCCCGGACGCCGCCGCACGCTCAAAGAATGCGTTCTGCGCAATCGGGAGATGGCTGCCGAAGACCAGCGCCGACGTGGTGCCGTTCTTCGCCAGCGCGCGCAAAAAGCGATCGGCCGCCTGCGATGCGGATGCGGCCGTGTCGAGCGCCGCTTCGGCGGGAAGGGTTCGCTCGGCGAGCCATCGCAGGAGCGGCAACCCCATGGAGCCAATCACCGGGAGTTGGGGAAAGTGTACATGGGTATCGATGAAACCGGGAAGGAGGAAGGCGCCCCGATGATCGACGACCGTGGCGTCGGGTGCATCCGCCAACAGGCCGGCCGCAGCGCCTCGCGCGGTGATCCGGTCACCTTCGATCAGGATGGCGCCGTCGGGCTCGCTCCTGAGCCCAGCCGCACCGGTGAAGGGGTTCCCGGGAACATCGAGGAGGTGCCCCCGGACGAGGACGCGTGGACTCACGGAGCGACAACCACCGGCACAACCGCGCCGCGCTCCACATCAATGAGGCCGTGGTCGGTGAGCCGCAACTCAGGAATGACCGGCAGCCCAAGAAAGCTCAGGGTCATGAAGACCGCGGGCCAGTTGATGCCGAGGTCGCGGGCGGCGCTGTCTACGGCGCGCATGGTGGAGTCCACCGACTCAATGGGCGCTTCGCTGAGGAGTCCCGCGACGGGCAACGCAAGTTCGGCAATAACCGAACCCTGGTCCACCACCACAAAGCCTCCTCCAATCTCACCGAGCCGTTCCACGGCAGTCGCGATGTCTCCATCATCGAGGCCCATCGCCATCACGTTGTGGTGGTCGTGGGCCACCGTGCCGGCGATTGCGCCCCGGCGCATGCCGAAACCGGTCACAAATCCCACCGCAACATTCCCATTGTGGCCGTGCCGTTCAACACAAACGAGCTTCGCGATATCGCGCTCGGCGTCCGCGACGGCACATCCGTTCCGCACGGTTGCCGGCACTCGCTCTTCGGTGGTCAGGATCTGTTCTGCAACCGGTCGGATCACGCGGATCTCGGCTCCATCGGTTGCAGGAACCGCAAGCCGGGCGGCGTGAACACGCGGCACCGTCACGCTATGGCGAACCGCTTTGAGCGCCGACGTCTCGATGGCGGGGGTCCGGGAGGCGATCTGGAGCGCTCCCTCCCGCGCGACAAGGGTGCCCTCATGATAGACCGAGTGTGCGCGGAAGCCCACGAGCTCCGTCAGCACGATCAGGTCGGCAAAGAACCCCGGCGCCACCGCGCCGCGGCGGGAAAGGCCAAAGTAGCGCGCGGTGTTCCACGATGCGGCGCGCACGGCCAGCGCGGGAGGTACCTGGTGCTCGATTGCGTAGCGCACCAGGCAGTCAACTCCGCCGTCTGCGAGCAGGTCTTCAGGGAGGCGATCGTCGGTCACAAAGCCGATGCGATCGGCGTGTTCGGCGGTGAGCAGAGGCAAGAGCGTCCCAAGATTTCGCGTGGCCGAACCCTCGCGGATCATCAAAAAGGCGCCGGCACGAAGTTTCTCGTGCGCCTCCTCCAGGATGGTGCACTCGTGGTCCGATCCCACCCCACCGGCAAGGTACGCCTGGGTGCGCCGGCCGGAGATACCCGGGGCGTGGCCGTCTACCACAACCCCGTACTCCTGGCCAAGGAAGGCGCGGGCGAGCACATCAGGGTCACCGGCGATCGCGGCGTCAAAGCTCATCAGTTCGCCCACACCCACTACCGCAGGGTTCTTGAGCAGTTTTGCGATCTTCTCGACCCCGATCCGCGCGCCCGCCGTCTCCAGCGAGGTCGACGGCACGCAACTCGGAATATCAAACCAGACGCTCATCGGAAGCGCGCGGCTCGCCTGCATGCACCAGGCGAGTCCCGCGGTGCCGGCAACGTTGGCGATTTCGTGCGGGTCCCAGACGATACCGGTAACTCCCCGCGGCACGACGGCCGCCGCGTATGCGGCGGGAGTGACGAGCGACGACTCAACGTGGAGGTGCCCGTCAATTAATCCGGGTGCCACGTAGGCCCCGTTGAGGTCGATCACCGTCTGGGCATCACACGCCGCGTAGGATGGGTCAACGCCGGCGATCAGTCGTCCCGCCACGGCAACGGCGGTCTCCATGATCTCCTGGGTAATCACGTTGACCACCCGAGCGTTGGTGAAGACGATATCGGGTCGCTCCCGGCCGGCGGCAACGGCAACCGCGCGTGCGACCTCGCTCTGTGTCGGAAGAAGAGTACTCCGTGTCTGTTCTGCCATTCGTGCAGCCTCCTCCGGTCAAAATATCGCCTCAGCATAGCGGCATATGCCGCCAGTGGGCAAGTCGCAAGGTGCACCCTCGGTATTGCGCCGATGTTGGGCGACCAAACACCCCTACCGGTTGGTGGTAAATCCGCCGCGAGGCTTCCCCTCGGTAGCGACGATTGTGTATACTTTGCGGAAGTATTCCCGGGCTTTTGATTCGTTGAGTTTCGAAAGCGGCGGAACGGGAGGGTTCCATGAAGCCATCGATCAGCGCGGCGGTCCCACGGGTAGATTCCCACGGCAAGACCTCCGGCGATTCCAAATACCTTGCTGACTATTACTTTCCCGATATGCTCTACGCGAAGACGCTGCGGTCCACCCGGGCGCGGGCACGTATTCTGTCGGTTACCGTTCCCGACCTTCCCCCGGGCTATTCCTACGTGGACCACACCGACCTGCCTCCCGGTGGAAGCAACTGCATCGAGATGATCAAGCGTGACTGGCGCGCCTTTGCGGCCGATCTCACCAGTTTTCACGGTGAGACCATCGGAATGGTGGTGGGGCCCGACCGCAGCGAGATTGTGCGTATCCTGGACGCCATCACGGTTGAGTACGAGGACCTGGAGCCCGCCGTTGACATCGACGAAGCGCTCGCGCTCAAGGGCGGCCCCATCCACGGCACCGATAACCTCTTCGCAGAGATCAACCTGAAAAAAGGTGACCCGGACGCCGCGTTTGCCAACGCCGCCCGCATCGTGGAAAACACCTACCACTCGGGAGCTCAGGAGCACGTATATCTGGAGCCACAGGCGCTTGCCGCCCGCATCGAAGACGGCAAACTCACCATCTACGCCTCCACGCAGTGCCCCTTCTATATTCGGCATTCGGTGGCCACTGCGCTTGGATACGCCGAGGATCAGGTGCGCATCCGTCACACCGTCACCGGTGGTGGATTCGGCGGGAAGGAGCACTACCCCGATGTGCTCGCGGTGCCGCTTGCCGTTGCGGCACTCAAGACCGGCAAGCCCATTCAACTCGTGCTGTCGCGCGAAGAGGACATGGAGGTCACCAGCAAGCGCCATCCGAGCCGTATCCATCTCCGTACCGCCCTCGACGCCGAGGGGAACATCCTCGGCATGGAACTCGACACCATCATCGACGCCGGTGCCTACGAGAGCTCCTCGCGGGTGGTGTTGCAGCGCGCGGTCTTCACCGGCATCGGTGTCTACGACATTCCCAACGTCCGCGCTCACGGCCGCGCGGTCTGCACCAATTCGGTGCCGGCCGACGCGTTTCGCGGCTTTGGCGCGCCGCAGGGGCTCTTTGCCATCGAGATGCACATGAGCCATGTAGCCCGGGAAATCGGGGCCGACGAGGACGAGTTTCGCGCACGCTACTTCGCCCGGCAGGGAACGCGCACCATCACCAACGGCCACGTGTACGAGCAGGTGATGCTTCCCGAGCTCCTGGAGCGGGTCAAGCGCGCGGCGGACTACGACCGCAAGAAACGCTCCTACACGCCGGGGAGCGGTCGCGGGATCGGGCTGTCGTTTGTGCAGCATGGCAGCGGATTCACCGGCAGCGGAGAGCGCGACATCATCAAGGCAAAGGTGAAGCTGCGGCGCACCGAATCGGGGGTGGTCGAAATCTGCGCCTCCTGCGTGGAAATTGGCCAAGGGATCGATACCACGCACCGCAAGGTGGTGGCCGACGCTCTGGACATCCCCTACACCGAAGTGCGACTGCTCAACACCGATACCGATCTCACCCCCGACTCCGGACCCACCTGCGCGTCTCGCTCCGCATCGGTTGTTGGCTACCTGATCGAGCAGGCGGCCCACAAGCTCAAAGCGCGCTGGAACGAGCCCGGCCTGATCGAGGTGGACCAGCAGTACGCGCAGCC
>REDM01000194.1 GCA_007693485.1 Spirochaetaceae bacterium | reverse complement strand
CCGGAGGAGATCGCGAGCCACGTCTTCTCCATCACCCAGCTGCTGACCGCGCAGAACGCCTACCTCACGCAGGTGAGCGCCGACGGGCGTGCCATCACCTACCTGCTCAATGTGGGGCGTGACTATCCGGGACGTCTGGAGGCAATCCTTCGAGAGAACATCGAGATGGAGATCGGCTCCTTTGACGCGGTACGCACCCAGTCGGGCATTGGCATTGTGACGCTGGAGAAGTACGGCCGAAGCGCCCCCGCTCCCGCCGACCGGCAACACCCCCTGGTGCTCGCCGCCGAGCGGGCGGGCTCCGAGCGCGGACATCGTCACACCGAGGCCTTCCTCTCCTGTCTGACCCACGACTATCTTCTGGAAGAGGGGGCGAGCCTCGCCGACCCGCCGCGTATCCGCCGCCACCAGGACCTCTTTGACCGGGCGGTGGAGAGCGAGCGAGCAGTAATAACCGTGGACACCACCGAGCACGAGCGCACCGATCAGAACGAGCGCATCTCCGACAAGGAGGTCCGCGTTGCCGTGGCGCTGAAGAACCCTTCGGCATCCTTCGCCATCGACGGCGTTGCGGTCTTCACCGGGCAGAGAATCAACATCCGCCGTGCCTACTACGACCTCTTTCCCTACCGGATCGACGGCCCTCACCGCGGCTGCGAGGTGGGTATCCTCTCCATCTACGTGGGCGCCGACACCGCACTCGACGGGGCCACGGCAGCCCTGCAGCAGTTTACGGTGGGAGACCGCCCGCCGCGGCAACACGCTACCCTCGTGGCCGTTGAGGAAGCGATCCGCTGCCTCTCGCGGGAGAACAGCTCGCCTGAAGAACGCGGAGACGCGCTCGCACGGCTGCGCGACATCGCCACGCGCAACGCCGATACCGCCTCCTCCGAGGAACTCGGGGTCTTTCTGATCAACTCGCTTTCCGACTTCTTCGAAGGGGTGCGGCTGCTTGGCATTGAGGATCATGACGAAATCATTGCGATGCTCCTGCGCTTCGAGGCGTTTGATGAGTTCTGGGTTGAGCAGAACGAGGGACGACGCACCAGCCACCTGCCGGCCTTCCGCACGCGCCACAACAGCGCGCGCGGCACCGCCAAGGGCGGACTGCGCATCGACCCCATCGTTGAGTTTGTAGAAGTCTCGGCCCTCGCTTTCATGATGACGTGGAAGTGTGCCCGCTCGCGCATTCTCTTTGGGGGCGCGAAGGGCGGGCTCAAGATTCGCGCCGACTACCAACGCGGCGGCACCCTGGAAACCTTCGACACCCTTTCCAACTTTGGCCGATCGCTCTTTCTGGTCACCGGCCCGATGCGCGACGTGCCCGCCGGCGACGTGGGCTGCGGCCCGCGCGAGATTGGCAATATGTTTGAGGGGTTCAAGAGCGCCCTGCGCGATCTTGCGCTCATGGCGTACGGCGTCAAGCACGGGGCCACCCTCTTCGGCAACCACGTGGTTTCCACCGAGCAGGCGCGGCAGATCCTTCGCGACGCCTTTGCGGTTGACCACCATGACCAGGGCGTCATGCGGGAGCTGGTCTTCTGCGAGCGCTACCTTGAACTGGTAGCCGCCGCGCAGATCACCGGCAAGCCCTTCATGGGCATTGCCGCGCGCACCGGCGCCACCGGTCGCGGTCTGATGCTCACCCTGCTCGCGTCGGTCACCCGACTCTACCTTGACGGTGCGTGGAAGCCGGCCGAGGAGCCCGACAACGCAGAGCGCGCCCTGCTCCAACGCATGGCCAAATGGGACGAGGCGGCCGTGCTCGCCACCGGCGGCACCCCGCCGGTCACTGCACCGGAGTGGACCACCCTCACCACTCGGGTCTACCCCAAACTGCTGAGCGGAAAGCGGGTGGTGGTGCAGGGCTCGGGAAAGGTGGGTGGTTCGCTGATGGAGGAGCTCGCCCCCTTCGGCGTAAGCGTTGTTGCTGTCGCCGACAAGGGCGGCGCGGTGATCGGAAGTAACTTCCCCGTCGACGCGCTCATCGCACACGTGAAACAGACCGGTACCGTGATCGGCTTCGCCGATGGTGTAGAGCGCACCATTACCGGTGCCGCTGAGGGAACCGCGGTGCTGGAACTTCCGTGCGAAATCCTGGTGCCGGCCGCGCTCGAGAACGCGATTACGGCAGCCAACGCCGGCCGGATCGAAGCCGCAGTCATTCTCTGTGGATCAAACGGCCCCCACACCGCCAAGGCCGAGCGCATCCTTGCCGAACGCGGCGTCACGGTAGTCTATGACTTCCTCGCCAACGGGGCGGGCGTCATTGCCTCCTACTTTGAGTGGTTGAGGAACCTCGCTCAGCGTCTGCGCTACGAGGCGGAGGTAATCCGCGGCACGCAGTTCGACCCGGCGGTCATGGACCAGACCATCATGCCGGAGTTTGCGCCACGCATCCGTGAGATCCTTGCTGAGCCCGAGGGTGCGGAGAGTACCGCCGCGTGGAACTCGGTGATGCGCGACATCCTCTTTGCCGCGGTGAACGACGACTACACCGCGTCGCGACGCGATGGCGTCTCGATGAAGAGCGCCGGCTACCGCAACGCCGTTGCCCGGGTGCTGACCGCCATGCTGCTGAAGGCGCCACGCCGCGCCCGGGAGACCGCGTGGCTGACACTGCCCGCAGCCACCCGCGAATACCTCGGCGCGTTCTTCGCCCACCCGGAGACCACCCTGCATCACAGCGATCCGCAGGGGGAGTACGAGCGGCTGCAGACGATGGACCTCGAGGCGGGCTGTGCCTGAGGAGCACCAGGCCGGGCAGCCTGCTTCACGGTGGTGGCTCTACATCGCCGACTGCGACGGGCGTCTCTACACCGGAATCACCACCGACGTCCCGCGACGCATCAACGAACACCGCCGTGGGCTCGCCCGCGCAGCCCGGTTCACCCGGGCCGCCAAAGAAGTGGAGCTGGTATACCACGCGTCGGTTGGCGACCGCACCACCGCCCTGCGGCTGGAGCGTCGCGTGAAGCGACTTCCGCGCGAACGGAAGCGCGCGCTGGTGAATGAGGCTCCAGACGGACACACCCTGATCCAGCGTTTGCTCGCCGGGGCGTGACGCGCGAGCATGATGCGTGACGCGGGGCAGCCGCGACGACCGCGTCCGGTCTTGCACCACAGCCCACGGACGGGCTATTTTTGTAACACGGAGTCCCCATGGCGCGTCCTGCACCGATACCCGAAATTCCACTCGGCCATGACAGCCCCCCCACACCGTTCTCGTTGCCCGAGGGGTTTCAGCTTGGAACGGCGACCGCATCGCTGCAGATTGAAGGGGGAGACCGGAACAACAGCTGGTTTCGCTGGTGCGAGCGGGGACGCATAAAGGACGGCAGCCACTGCCTGCGCGCCTGCGACCACTGGAACCGGGTTGCTGCCGACATCGATCTGCAAAAGGCGCTGGGGGTAACCGCGTACCGGATGAGCCTCGAGTGGAGCCGGATCGAACCGCGCGAGGGGACCTTTGATGACGAGGCAATCGCGCTCTACCGCGAAGAGCTCACCGCACTGCGAAAAGCCGGCATCACTCCCATGGTTACCCTGCACCACTTCTCCAATCCGCTCTGGCTGGAAGACTCCGGTGGCTGGACGGCGGCGAGTATTGTCGACCGCTTTGGCCGGTACACCGCCCGCGTGGCCGAAACCCTGGGCGACCTGGTTGACCACTGGATCACCATCAACGAACCCAACGTCTATCTGGCGTTCGGCTACCTCTTCGGCGAGTGGCCGCCGGGCAAGAAGAACCCCTCGGCCTATTTTACCGGTGCCCGCCGGGTGGCGGCCGCCCACGAGGAAGCCTACCGCCTGATTCACGCGATCAGCGACGCCCGCGGACAACACCCCGTGGTGGGGATTGCCCACCACCTGCGCGTCTACGACCCTGCAACCCCCGAGCGACCAGACAAGCGGGCAGCCGCCCGCCTGCAGCGCCTCTTTCAGGACATCTTTCTGGATCGCACCGTCCCGTTCTCGGACTTCATCGGCGTGAATTACTACTCCCGCGACATTGTGGCACGCAGCGCCAACCCCTTCACCGCCTTCACCCGGCGATCGATCAAAGCAGACCGACCCGTCAACGACCTTGGGTGGGAGATCTACCCCGAGGGGCTCTGTCGCGTCTGCACCCAGCTCGCACAGCGCTACACCCTGCCGCTGATAATCACCGAGAACGGTATCGCCGACGCCGCCGACACCCTTCGTCCCCGCTACCTCTACGACCACCTGCGGGAAGTTGCCGACCTGGTATCGGCCGGCGCCGACATACGCGGCTACTTTCATTGGACGCTGATGGACAACTTCGAATGGATCGAGGGAGAATCGGCTCGCTTTGGCCTCTACGCAGTGGACTACGAATCGCAGGTACGCACCCTGCGACGCAGCGGTGAGTTCTACCGGGCAATCTGCCGCGATCGCGGCGTGACCCGAAAGAGCATCCGCGA
>REDM01000213.1 GCA_007693485.1 Spirochaetaceae bacterium | reverse complement strand
AAATCAACCTCGACAAAGGTCATGCCGAGATCCTTCAGCTCCTGCTCCAGGCGCGCCTCTTCCTCGAGGAACATGCGACGCTCAAACGCCTGCATCTCGCGTCCGGCATCCAGAACAATCTGCTGCAGGTCCTGCGGCATCGACTGGAACACGTCTTCGCCGACCACCACGTAGATCCAGCCGCGCACGTGCTCGGTGAGGTTGAGGTGACTCTGTACCTCGTAGAAGCTCGCGCTTCGAATGAGCGAGTACGGGTTTTCCTGCCCATCGATGGTTCCCTGCTGGAGGGCAGTGAACACTTCACCAAAGGCCATCGGGGTCGGATTGGCACCGAGTGTTTCCCACACGCTCACGAACAGCGGTACGTTGGGAACGCGCAGCCGCATGTTGTTGAGGTCGCGCGGGTGGCGGATCGGGCGATTGGAGGTGAGATTCCGGGGTCCACGGGCGAAGTAGGCAACCGGACGAAGGCTCACCGTGTCGATGATCTGCTGCTCGATCTCGCGTCCGAGTGGCCCGGATGCCACCGTGTCCAGGTGGGCAAGGTCACGAATGGCGTACGGCGCACCGAGGAGGGCCGCCATGGGCGCCCAGTTTGCCAGCGATTCGCCGGTAATGGTCATGTGGGCGGTTCCCGCCTGGATTCCCGTCACCGTGTCCATCTCGCTGCCGAGTTGCTCGTTGGGGAAAATATTCACCCGAATGCGTCCCTGCGAGCGCTCTTCCACGATCTCCTTGAAATGCACTGCGGCCAGATGCCACGGGTTCTGCTCGTTGGCAAGGTGTCCAAAACGCAGGGTGTAGACCTGTTGGGCCTGGTCTCGCGATCCACCGGCGCTCACCAGCGCGGCGACCATCATCACGAGCAGAGCCGTCATGAGAATTTTTCGAATCATTGTAACCTCCTGATAATTCGATAAAAAAAACCGCTGTGGTGGTTGGGTATGCTCACGGCGGTCCTCCGCCACAACGGAACGGCAGTATAGCAGAGCGGGTATCGCTTGTCAATTTGTAAGACAGCTTGACAGCACTATATATGCATCGTATGATCACTTCCATGCGCGATGGTGTGAGCCGACAATCGGTAGTTTCTCAGGTGGCCGAGGCGCTCATGGACCAGATACACGACGGGGTACTGACACCGGGGGCCCGCCTCCCGTCCGAACACGCGTTGAGTGAGTCCTTCGGCGTCAGTCGACCAATGGTACGCGAAGCAATCCGGGACCTGAGCGCCAAGGGATACGTTCGGGTAGTCAACGGGCGTGGGGCCGTTGTCCGCGAAATGAACGACGAACCACTGCGCATCTTCTTTCGCCGCGTTCTCGGACCCGACTACCTCGCATGGCGTGACCTCATGGCGGTCCGACGCGTGCTGGAGGGACACGCAGCCGCAGAGGCGGCCGGCGCTGCGAGCGATAGCGACATCGAGGTTCTGAAGAGCATCATCGAGCGCATGGGAGCGCGAACGCAAACCCCTGATCTCTACGCCATCGTTGACTTCGAGTTTCACGTTGAGATCGCCCGCATCTCCGGAAACCTCCTGATTCACTACCTGATCAAGTCCGTCCGTGATTCGGTCCGCAGCATCATGGAGCGGGCGCTCATGCTGACCGACAAGCAGAAATTCGAAGAGATTCACCAGCTCCATGTCGACATCTTTGACGGAATCGCGCGGCGTGACCCCGAACGGGCCCGTGCGGCGATGGATCGACACTTCGCCGACGTCCAGGCGCGCGTCCAGAAACAACTGGGAGAAGTACAACCATGAAACTTGGGTTTGGATTCTATGCCCACATGCTGAACGATGAGCACTACCGCTTCGCCCGCCAGTGTGGTGCCACCCACGCGGTGGTTCATCTGGTGGACTACTTTCACCAGGGAAGCGGACACACCGATTCCGACAGCCAACCCGTGGGGGGACGCGGCGGATGGGGAGTGGCCGGTGCAAACCGACACCTCTGGAGCTACGAGTCGCTCGTGAGCATCCGCGATGCAATGGCCGCTCACGGACTGACCTTCGAGGCGATCGAAAACTTCGATCCTGCGGACTGGCACGACGTACTGCTGGACGGCCCACTCAAAACCGAGCAGATCGAGCGGCTCAAACAGATTGTGCGTGACGTCGGCCGCGCGGGTATCCGCACCATTGGATACAACTTCAGCATTGCCGGAGTTGCCGGGCGGATCATCGGAGACTTCGCCCGCGGCGCGGCCCCATCGGTCGGCATGGACGGGGTCGATGATACCCCCATACCCAACGGCATGGTGTGGAACATGGTCTACAATCAGAGCGCCCCTGCCGGAGTTCTCCCGGAAATCACGCACGACGAGCTGTGGAAGCGACTGGAGTTCTTTCTGAGCGAGCTCCTTCCCGTCGCAGAGCAAGCCGGCGTCCGGCTTGCCGCGCACCCGGACGATCCGCCGGCGGAACGGGTGCGTCGCCAACCGCGGCTGGTCTACCAACACGATATGTATCAACGGTTGATCGATCTGAACCCCTCCCCCTCCAACGCGCTGGAGTTCTGTCTGGGAACCTTGATGGAGATGCCCGCAGGCGACATCTACCAGACCATCGAGCGCTACGTCACCCAGAACCGGGTTGCCTATATCCACTTTCGGAACATCGTGGGCAAGGCGCCGCACTACCGCGAGGTTTTTCTCGATGAGGGCGATCTCGACATGGCGCGCGTCGTTGGACTGCTGAAGCGCCTGCGCTACGACGGGGTAGTCATTCCCGATCACACGCCGCAGATGAGCTGCGCCGCCCCGTGGCACGCCGGAATGGCGTTTGCCATGGGCTATATGAGCGCGCTGAACAAGACCGTTCATGCCAACCAATGATCGCTCCGATGCCGTCAGGCCCGATCATCAGGATCGGACGCCTCGAGAGCATAAGTATCGCCAGGTTGCCGCACGGCTGACCGACCAGATATTCGACGGTGCCTACCCGCCAGGAACCGCGCTCCCGCCCACCCAGCAGCTCAGCGAAGAGTTTGGGGTTGGGCTCTCCACCGTGCGCGAAGCAATTCGCGAATTGCGGGCGGTGGGAATGGTGGAGATTGTTCCCGGTACGGGGGCGATCGTCCGTCGCAAGCACGACGAGCTGCTGCGGGTCTTTTTCCGCCGGGTTCTCGGGCCGGATTTCCAGGCCTACCGCGATTTCATGGACGTTCGACGTCTCCTCGAGTGTGAGGCGGCAGCGCTTACTGCTCGCCACGCAAGCGACGCCGACATCGAGTCGCTCAAGTCCATTGTTGAACGCATGGGAAGCTATCGCAGCAACCCCCATCTCTATGCCCGCGCCAACGCGGAGTTCCACCTGGAAATCAGCCGTTTGTCCCAGAACGACCTGATCCATTACCTGATCAAGTCGGTGAGAGACTCCGTTCATTATGTAATCGAACGGACCGTTGGCCGTGTGCCGGCCATGACCTTCGAAGACATTCACCAGGTGCACATCGACATCTTCGACGGAATTGCCCGCCGGGATCCCAAGAGGGCAGCCGACGCGATGCATCGCCATTTCTCGCTCGTCATCGACTGGGTCGACAAGAACCTCGCCGAAACGGATCGCGCGAAACCGAGAGAGAGGAACGCGTAGACTCCACGTTCGCGCTTACTTCACCCGATCGAGGGCCTGCTCAATATCGGCAATGATGTCCGTGACCGTCTCAAGGCCAATGGACACCCGTACCAACCCCGGGGTGATACCAACGGCCTGGCGCTCCGCCTCGGTCAGCTTGGAGTGAGTGGTTGTGGCCGGATGGGTGGCAATGGAGCGCGCGTCGCCGAGGTTGGAGCTGCGGGTAATCATGGAGAGCCCGTCGAGAAAGCGCGTCCCACCCTCGATACCGCCGGCCACCTCGAAGGTGACCACCCCGCCGCCGTGGCGCATCTGCCGTCGCGCCAACTCCACCTGGGGGTGAGAATCCAGAAACGGATAGCGCACCTCGTTGATCTTTTTTTGGCTCTGGAGATGGCTGGCTACCGCCAGCGCGTTCTCGCAGTGGCGCTCCATGCGCACCGAGAGCGTCTCCAGACTCTTGGAGAGGAGCCACGCGTTGAACGCAGAGAGCGCGGGGCCGGTCGCACGACAGAAACTGCGCACCTCGGAGATGAGCCGCGCCGGACCGAGGATGGCGCCTCCGAGCACCCTCCCCTGCCCGTCGATGAACTTGGTGGCCGAGTGGGTCACCAGTTCCGCGCCAAGCCGGGCCGGGTTCTGCAGGTAGGGGGTCGCAAAGCAGTTGTCCACATTCAGAATCACCCCGCGATCCTTCGCGAGGGCGCCGAGCCACTGCAGATCCACCAGAGCGAGCCCCGGATTGGACGGCGTCTCGACGAAGATCATTTTGGTGCGCGGCGTGATCGCCCGCTCCCATCCGTCGAGATCGGTGGGATCGACGTAGGTATGCTCGACGCCAAACCGGTTCAGAACTTTGGTCAGCACCGCGTGGGTAGAGCCAAAGATCGCCCGCGACGCCACCACGTGATCCCCCGCGGAGAGCAGCGCGGCCATGCTTGCAAACATCGCCGCCATGCCCGAGGCGGTGGCCACACCGTCCTCGCAGCCCTCAAGGAGGCAGAGCTTCTGGATGAACTCATCCACGTTGGGGTTGCCGTAGCGCGAATAGACCAGCCCTTCCTCTTCCTCCGCAAAGAGCGCCCGTGCGTGGTCTGCGCTGTCAAACGCAAAGCTCGAGGTCAGAAACATCGGCACGCTATGCTCACGATGCAGCGAGCGCTCGGTTTGGGTGCGAATTGCCAGCGTATCAAAGTTGGCAGGGCCTCCGGGGTGTTTCTGCTCAGACATGGGGTCTCTCCTTATTGAGCGTACGGCCGTATCGCTGTTATGGCTCGACCGATACCGACCAGGTAATCGGTATCGACGGTGCGAGGGACTCGGCAACAGAGCAGTACTTGGCAATCGCCAGTTCAGCTGCACGCTCCGCCTTCTCCCGGTCAACGCTGCCCGCGACGGTCCACTCGATGTGAATTGCGGTGAAGGGTGACGGGGTCGCACCGTCTGCTCGATCCCCACGGACCCGCACCGAGACGTCTCCCACCTCCTGACGCTGCTTCTTCAGAATGGGCACAAAGTCCATGGATGCGCAGCCCGCAACGGCCGCGAGGAGAAGCTGCATTGGCCGAAAACCGGCTCCTTCGCCACCGATCGCTTCGCTTCCGTCTATCTGCACCCGGTTCCCCTCAGGGTTCCGCGCCTCAAAGTGCACCGCTTCATTCATTCGGTGCAGGGTGATCTCCATTGCGTCCTCCGTGTCCTCTGGGTAGCCATTCAACGAGTTTTGCCGTCACGCTGTCAACCTCCGGGTTGTCGATGTGGAGCGCGAGCGCTATGCTCTACCCATGAACGTACACACGGTCGAGCAGTGCATCGGCAACACGCCGATGGTCAAGCTTCGGCGGCTCTACGCGGGACAAAACCTGGTGCTCTGCAAGCTCGAGGGGAACAACCCAGCCGGTTCAGTGAAGGATCGGCCGGCCTACTGGATGATCCGACGGGCCCAGGAGGCGGGTCGGATCAAGCCGGGCGACACACTCATCGAGGCAACCAGTGGAAATACCGGTATTGCCCTCGCGATGGCGGCCTCGATTCTGGGCTACAAGATGGTCCTGGTGATGCCCGAGCATATGAGCGCGGAGCGCCGAGCGACGATGAAGGCGTATGGAGCGCGGCTCGTACTCACCTCGAAGGCCGGCAGCATGGAGGAGTCAATTGATACCGCCCGGCGGATGGAGTCCGAAGGAGAAGGCATCATCCTCGATCAGTTTGCCAACCCCGACAACCCGCTGGCCCACTACGAAACCACCGGCCCCGAGATCTGGCGCGACACGGACGGAACGGTCACCCACTTTGTGGCATCCACCGGCACTACGGGCACCCTCATGGGCACCGCGCGCTACCTGAAAGAGCAGAATCCAAAGGTGCAGATTGTTGGTGTTGCTCCGGACGAGGCGGGAGGTATTCCGGGAATCCGGGCGTGGCCGCCGGAATATATGCCGAAGATCTTCGAGCCCGAACGACTGGACCAGAAACTCACCGTCTCCAAGGAGCGTGCCGAAGAGACCACCCGAGCGCTCGCTGCGCGCGAAGGGATCTTTGCCGGGATATCGTCGGGAGGCAACGTGACGGTGGCCATTGATATGGCCCACGAGCTGGAACGCCGCGGGATCACCGACGCGGTAATTGTCACAATCATCTGCGACCGGGGCGACCGCTATCTCTCCACCGGGGTCTTTCCCGACTAGCCTTGCTGGTGGGCGCCGGGCCACGGTCCGGGAGGCTGGGCCGGAACGCTGCGCGTCTCCGTCTCGGTGCGGTAGACGTGGAACCCGCGGGCGGTGTAGTTGGCAATTGCGGTGGGCCCGTCGAGGTCGCAGGTGTGAAGCCAGACCCGCCTCGGGTTCGACTGCCACGCCCGCCGAACCACTTCGGTCAGCAGCCACCCACCGAGCCCGCAGCCGATGAACCGCGGTAACAACCCAAAGTAGACGAGCTCCACCTCTCCTCCGGGCGCGCGATGAAGCTCGCCGTATCCGAAGGGCGTGCCGCGTACCGTCCCGTACCACGTCTCCACGCCGGGGGCCTCGAGCCATGTCATCCACTCATCCCAGGTCCACGGAAGACGCTCAAGCCAGTGCCAAGGACCGCCGACGGCCGTGTAAAGGAACCGGCTTAACTCCGGCGAGGGAATCTCGGAACGGTGAATCTGAGGCTCCCCTATCGACGTCTTGAGCCGAGCGGGATCGGCGGCTTTGAGTTCGGAACTGCTGCGCATTTCCAGCCAGGTTACGGTACTGGTCACGGTTGTCTCGGAGGTCACGTCGTGCCGCTCGCCGCGGTTGCGTCATCAGTTTGGTCATCAGTTGGGCCGTCTGTTGCCGGGCTTTCGTCTGCGGCGCTGACGCCCATCTGCACCGGCTGGTGGGTCGCCTCGATCACATCACGCCAGAGGCTGCTTTCGGGATTGACGTGATTGCGCGAACTGACCGCGACGGCGATCGGCAGATGCACGAAGGTGTTATTGATCAGGCCCATCAGTACCTTGGTCTTCCCGGCCATCGCGGCGTGGACCGCATTGTGACCAAGCCGTGAGCAGTAGACCGAGTCCGTCGGCTCAGCAACGGCGCTCCGGATGATATAGCTCGGATCGATGTACTTCAAATTTATCTCGATGTCGAGTTTCTGGAAATGGCGCGTGATCGCGTCTCGCAGATAGGTGCCTATGTCGCCGTAGGCGCGGTTGCCCGACGCGTCGGTTGTTGAGGAGCGCTCAAGCAGATGCTGCCCTGCGCCCTCGGCAACCACTACCACGGCGTGATTACGCCGCTCGAGCCGCCGCTGCAGATGGTGCAGAAACCCGGTTTCGCCGTCCAGCTCAAAGCGCACCTCGGGGATGAGCACAAAGTTGACCTCGTGGCTCGCGAGGGCGGTATGCGAGGCGATGAACCCCGAGTCGCGGCCCATCACCTTCACCAGCCCGATCCCGTTGATCGCAGAGTGCGCCTCGGCGTGTGCCCCCGAGACAACCGACGTCGCTTTGGCCACCGCCGTTTCGAATCCAAAGGACTTATCGGTGAAACTCAGATCGTTGTCGATGGTCTTGGGAATGCCGACCACCGCGATCTTCAGCTTGCGTCGCTCGATCTCTTCGGCAATCGCGAGGGCTCCCTTCTGCGTGCCGTCCCCACCGATGGTGAACAGGATGTTAAGGTTCATCCGCTCGATGGTGTCGACCAGGTCTTCGGTTCGGGTGCCGCCACCGCGGGAACTGCCCAGGATGGTGCCGCCAATCTTGTGGATGTCGTCGACCACGTCCGGATTGAGCGGCATGGTCGGGATGCCGTAATCGGGTAACAAGCCGCGGTACCCAAACTGAATTCCCGAAATGCGCTTGACGCCGTACCGATACCAGAGACAGCGCGTAATGGCACGAATCACGTCGTTGAGCCCGGGGCAGAGACCACCACAGGTAACGATACCCGCGTGTACATGGCCAGGGGCGAAATAGAGCTTCTGTCGCGGGCCGGCCTTCTCGAGGCATTCGCTCGCCCGGTAGGTCACCGATTCTCCGTCCGGTGGTGCGTTTGTGTTCAGAATGACCCGGTCGTCATCCTCCACAAAACTGGCGATCTTTGCGCCGTCGGCGTTTGAGTAGTTGATGGGAGACGTAACCTTGGCGACCCCGAGAACGGGGACGGTGAAGTCGTGCGTGTGGCTCATGGTTTCAGCATACGAGATTTGCATCGTTGACGCAAACCGGCGTTGTGCCTATGCTGCCGATCATGCACGTACTGGTTATCGGCGGTGCCGGCTATATCGGCAGTCACGTCACCTACTCCCTGTTGAACGCGGGCCATCGCGTTACGGTAATAGACAACCTCTCCAGTGGACTGCGGGAGAATCTTCTTCCGGACACCGGCTTTCTGCACGGCGACATCCGAGACGCACAGTGGGTCGAAGAGCAGTTTTCGACGGCGCCCTACGACGCGGTCGTGCACCTTGCCGCGCTGAAGGCCGCGGGTGAGTCGATGCACGCACCGGAGCGCTACAGCCGCTCCAACATCTGCGCGACCATCAACGTGGTTTCGGCCATGGCGCGTCACGGCGTGAAGCGGCTGGTCTTCTCGTCGTCGGCCGCGGTCTACGGAGAACCGCGCTACCTGCCCGTCGACGAAGACCACCCCACCGAACCGACCAACTTCTACGGCTTCACCAAGCTGGAGATCGAACGCATTCTGCACTGGTTTGATCGCCTGCGGGGCATCCGGTTTGCGGCGCTTCGCTACTTCAACGCGGCCGGCTACGAGCCGGACGGCGCGGTCACGGGCCTGGAACAGAACCCGGCCAACCTGCTGCCCATCATTATGGAAGCAGCGGTTGGAATGCGTGAACAGGTGGCGGTTTTTGGAAACGACTACGAGACCCGCGACGGAACCGGTCTGCGTGACTACGTGCACGTCACCGATCTTGCCGATGCGCACGTTCGCGCACTCGGCGCGATCGACGCCCACGACCGAAGCCTCACCGTCAATCTGGGCAGCGAGGCGGGCATCACCGTTCAGGAGATGATCGACACCGCCCGCCGGATCACCGGCAAGACGATTCCGGCAACCGTATCGCCCCGACGCGCCGGAGACCCGGCTCAGCTCATCGCGAGCTCGGCCCGCGCGCGTGAGCTCCTCGAGTGGGTGCCTCAGTACAGCGACGTTGATACCCTGGTCCGGACAAGCTGGGCGGCCTACTCACGGTGAGCGGGCACGATGTCAAACGACGGGCAGTGACGGCCGGTAGAGCGAAACACCACGTGGCTCGGTAGCTCGCGACTCTTGATGTCGAAGACGCGGCAGCCCCGCGGGAAGGTTGCGTCCCAGGTCACAAAGAAGTGGCGGCACTTCAGGCAGTTGGGAGCTCCTCGTCGTGAGTCCGCACCCAACGGTTTCTCCATACGGTCCTCACCACCTTCCTCACCCACGCGATTTGCCCCTCACACCCTACCAGAGCAGTCCCTCGGGCAGCGGAACGCGCAGCGCGATGCGAAACACCAGAACAAACATGGTCACCAGGATTGCCCCGCCAAGAATGTTCTTCCAGACCACGGTCTTCCCCGGGGTGCGCAGAATGAGCACGAGGGTGGAAAACGCGAGCACGCTCGCGGCCCAGAACCCAACCGGCTCCAGCAGCAGGGTCCACGCAACCATGACCAGCAGCGAGAACAGCATTCCGCGCATGTCTCCGGACGAGCCGGTCTCTGCCGGCTCCGCCCCGGATGCGGAGGGAAGACCAACGCTCTTCTGCCGATAGCCGGGCCGCGCGCGGACGATGCTTTGCACCAGCAGAACCAGCGACAGGACCCCGAGTGCCACCGCCACCACGCGCGGAAACAACCTGCTCAACGGTCCGTACCGATTGGACTCAAGCAGGGAGAAGATCGAGACAGCAATCAGTACCAGCGCGGTCAGGCGATCGTTACGCATGGGAGCCTCCCGAAGGCATCGTGGAGTCGGAGTCGTGCGAAGGTTCGGCCGCACGACGGCGCATTCGCGAAACCATTGGCCAGCCCGCCGAGAAGAGCGTCAGCCCGATGAGCACCAGCGAGATCGGTCGCGTGAAGAAGATGGCAACCGGCATACCCGCCGCCCGGCCAATCAGAATTGACTGAACCAGGCCCTGCTCGCACATGACCCCCAGGATGAGCCCCAGCACGATGGGACCCGGCTGAAACCCGAGCTTGCGTCCGATGTAGCCCACCAGACCGAGCGCGAGCATCACGTAGACGTCGGCGATGTTGTTTTGAATGGCGAACGCGCCGATCACGGAAAGAAAAAAGACCAGTGGTGCCAGAAGCGAAACCGGCAGCCCCGCCACCACCTTGCTTGCCCCCTTGCCGAGCATCAGCCCCAGCGGAAGAAGCACCAGGTTGGCAACAATGAGCGAAAACATGAAGGTGTAGGTGACCGTTGCGTGAACGGTGAAGAGTTCCGCCCCCGGGCGAAACCCCTTGAGCAGCAGTGCGCCCAGAAGTACCGCCGCCGGCGGCGCTCCGGGGATCCCCAGGGTGAGCAAGGGCACCAGCGACCCGGCTACACCGGCGTTGTTGGAAGCCTCCGAGGCGGTTATGCCGTCCAGGTTCCCTTTGCCAAACTTCTCCGGTTCGTTCGAGACGCGAACGGCCTCGTTGTATGAGACCATGCCCGCGATGTTCGCACCCGCCCCTGGAATGATGCCAATTCCCGTGCCGATCAGCCCGGAGCGAATCAGTAGCCACGGTTTGCGACGCATCAGACGCCAGACCCGTCGCAGCATATGCCGCTGCGAGCGATAGGGAACGGCGCTGCGCTCCTCGTTACGACTCGCGATCATGTCGAGGATTTCCGGCAGACAGAAGAGTCCGATGAGCGCAGGAATCAGCGAAATGCCGTTCTGCAGTGCCAGGGTGCCAAACGAGAAGCGGATCGTGCCCTCGATGGGGGCAATACCGATGGTTCCGATGAGCAAGCCAACCGCGCCCCCGATCAGACCCTTCACGGTTGATTTGGGCGAGATGGTAGCGATGATGGTGAGGCCAAATACCGTGAGCCAGAAGAACTCCGGTGGGCCAAACCGCAGCGATGCCCGGGCAAGTGGTGGCGAGAGAAAGAGCAGAAAGAAGACCCCGATCAGCCCACCCACCACCGAGGCGATGGTGGCCACCACAATGGCGCGGTAGGCGTGGCCCTTCTTTGCCAGGGTGAAGCCGTCAAACGTTGTGGCGATGGCCGCCGGGGTTCCCGGCGTATTGATCAGGATTGCCGAGTAGCTTCCGCCGTAGATCGCCCCGCAATACATGCCTCCGAGCAGCACCAGGGCGTGCACCACATTCATCCCGAAGGTAAACGGCACCAGCAGAGCAATGGCCATGGTGGCGGTGAGTCCAGGCAGGGCTCCCACCACGATGCCCGCTCCAACCCCAAGGGTCACCAGAAACAGGTTAATCGGGTGGATCACCTGCAGCAGTGCAAGTAGAACCGCGGGCATGGTTGTAACTCAGAGCTCGCCGAGCTCGCGCAGTACCGTGGATATCTCGCGCTGCTTGCGAGCGACGTACTCGGCAAACGCATCAGCACCCAGGTACTGCATCTCAAAGCCCATTGCTTCCATCTGCGTCACAAATGCCGGATCGCGCGTGACCGCATCAAACGCCCGCTCGAGTCGGCGAACGATATCCTCGGGAGTATTCGCGGGGACGGTGACCCCGCGGTCGATACCGGCGGTGAAATCGTAGCCCTGCTCCATGAAGGTCGGAACCTCCGGCAAGGCGTGGAAGCGCCCATCGGTACCAATGGCGAGGATCTTCATGCTCTCCCGATGCTGTACCAGGTCGTCGGAGTTGGCCAGAATCGCCTGGGTATGGCCGCCGAGAAAGTTGGTCACTGAAGGCGCGGCGCCGCTCGCGGGAACGTAGGTGAACTCCGCTCCGCTGAGATACTGCAACTGCAGGATCGCAAGGTGGTGGCCCGAGTGCGTCCCCGATCCGCTCACCGTCACCCGTCCGGGGTTTGACCGGGCGTGATCAATCAACTCTGCAAGCGTGTTGAATGGACTGTTGGCCGCAACCGCCAGGCCGATGGGCGTTGTCTGAAACATGTAGACCGGGCGAAGGTCCTCGGTGCGATATCCCGCGTTTTCCCGCACCAGCGGCTGGATCACAATGTGGGGAATGTTGTTCCCTGCGATGGTGTACCCGTCCGCCCGACCACGCGAAAGTGCCGACCACGCAAGCGCGCCACCGGCACCGGGCTGGTGGCGGATCACCACGTCAACGCCGAGCTCTCGCTCCAGCACCTCGCGCTGATACTGGGCGGTGATATCCGACTGGCCGCCCGCGTCGAAGGGGATCACGTAGTTGATCGCCCGCGTGGGGAAACTGCCCTGCTCGCCGCCCCCGGCGGCAAAGAGGGTCGTCGGCAGTACCATGACCGCCACCGCTATGATCACAACCGCGACGCGCGGCATTCGTTGCACTCTCATGGTTTTCTCCTCTCTCTTCTTTCTCTGATTTATCCGCGGGGGTCGTTCTTGCGACCGAGTACCTCGGGGTTTACCACGTACTGCGGACGATGTCCGGTGAGTACGCGCGTCAGTTCTTCCATACCGAGTTCCTGATTTGCCAGAAAGCTCTCTTCTGAGTACCACGCCATGTGCGGGGTAATCAGCGCGCGTGGCTCCGCGAAGAGCGGATGGTCGGCCGGTGGTGGCTCAACTTCCAGCACGTCCAGCGCTGCTCCGGCGATCCGTCCGTCCTGGAGCGCGGCGAGCAGGTCGGCCTCCCGGATTATGGCGCCGCGCGCGGTGTTGATCAGGAAGGCGTGCGGGCGCATCTTCGCAATGGTTTCCGCATTGATCATATGGCGGGTCTCGCCGGTGAGCGGCGCGTGAATACTGAGGTAGTCGGAGGCCTCCAACAGATCCTCCAGATCGACCATGCGCTCGACCCCCAGCATGGCGAAGATGTCGTCATCGACGTAGGGATCGTATGCGGCGAGCTGGACGTCGAGCGCTTCGGCTTTGCGCGCGAAGGCCCGACCGATTCGCCCCAGACCGATGATGCCGAGCACCCGTCCGCGGAAGGAATGAATGGGCTTCGCGTAACCGATGCCCCAGTTGGCGCCGAGGGTTTCGGGCAGTACCTGGTGGAGCTTTCGAGTCACGGCGTGCAGAAGGGTGATCGCGTGGGTGGCTACCTCGTCGATGCAGTAGGTGGGGCAGTTACTCACCGGGATACCGAGGTCGGTTGCGGCCGGCACCTCGACACAGTCGTAGCCAACCGAGAGGGTCATGATCAACTCAGGCCGGTCCATCGCCGAGAGCGTGGCGCGATCGATGCGCCGGTCAATGACCACAATCGCCGCCGCACCTGCGGCAAGCTCGCGCAGGCCCGCGTCGTCAGCCCCATCGGCAAACAGCGCCTCAGCACCGACCTCGTGCAGCCGGGTTACAAAAAAGTCGCGGTTGGGAAACTTTCGAAAGAGCCGATCACCGGCAAACACTACCCGCTTCATGATCTTCCACCTTGGTTGTCTCGTCACAGATCAGCAATCGTGGTAGAATAGCAAGAGATCGAATCTTGAGAAAGGGGTGCGTATGGAGACTCACTACTACCTGTCCGTTTTTCCGCTGGAAGCTCTGATCGCGTCGCAGCTCGACCCGGTTCAGTTTGGGCAGTACATGTCAACCGGAAAGAAGAACGGCTCTTACGAGCGCATCATGTTCTTTGAAGTCGACGGAGAGTTCGGTACCTACTTCGACTGGAAGTACGCGAAGGAACGGTGCGTGCGCCACGAAGACGGCGCTCCGAAGCATTCGGTCTGGCTGTCGGTCTATCGGGCCCTGGAGCATGTCGAGCTGAACAAGCTGAAGTCGCTCTTCCTTACCACCGCGGATGGCCGCAGCCTGCACATGAAACCAGCACAGGCGCCTCCCGCCGCGAATCAGCGCGGCTACTACGTCTACCAGGAGATCTGTCCCATTACCCCGCTGGTGGTCAGCACCTTGAGCCCAACCGAGTTCGGGAGCTACATGACCGATCCGGCCAACAAGGTCAACGTTCCCGCGGTTGTCTTTGCCGACCTGCGAACGGTCGAGCTGGAGCGGCTGTCGGACGACGCCCCGACCGGTCCGGTATACGACAAGAACCTGGAGCACCTCAAAGAGTGTGTCATGGCGGTGAAAAAGCAGCCGCTCAAACCAAACAAGAATGTCGAGCGGTCGATGCTGTCGTTCTCGTACAACATCATCGATACCGGCGTGTTCGTGAGCAACCGCTCGGGGTTTGTTTCGTTCCCCATGCCCAACCGCGACCAGATCCGGCAGCACCACTACGACTGGGGCCGCTCCGCCATGGTCCTGTAGGACACATTGGGTACCGAACGCGCACTGCTCGTTGGCATCGAGCACCTCGCTACCGCGACCGACTCTTCCGGCCTCCTGCTGGAGGAGTTGGGTCGTCTGGTCTCCTCAGTTGACCTCCAGGTAGTGGGATCGGTCGCAGTTCGCCTTCGGGAACCGTGCTCGCGCTATCTGGTGGGCGCGGGAAAAGCCGAGGAGATCGCAGCCGCGGCCGAGCACCACGAGGCGGACGTCATCGTCTTTGACGATGAGCTCTCCCCCTCGCAGCAGCGCAACTGGGAGCGCTTTACGAAGCGCACCGTGATCGACCGCCATCAGGTGATTCTGGATATCTTCCGCCGCCGCGCAACGTCCAAAGAGGCAACACTGCAGGTCGAGCTTGCCCATCTGCAGTACCATCTGCCGCGCCTCACCCGCGCGTGGACCCACCTCTCGCGCCAGCAGGGCGGCGCCCGCGGAACGCGCGGCGAAGGCGAAAAGCAGCTCGAGCGCGACCGGCGCGCCGTACTGCGCCGAATGCACCGCGTCCGACAGGATCTGGCGGCCCTCGCCGAGCGCCGCGAAACGCTCAGCCGGCGGCGCCGAGACGTCCCGGTGCCCTCGGCGGCGGTTGTCGGGTATACCAACGCGGGAAAGTCCTCGCTTCTGCGCGCCCTCACCGGGGCCGATGTTCTGGTTGCCAACAAACTCTTCGCCACCCTTGACCCCACAACCCGGCGGCTCGCGCTGCGGGGAGGGATGGAGGTTGTGCTTACCGATACGGTTGGCTTTGTGCGAAAACTTCCCCACGATCTGGTGAATGCATTTCACTCGACCCTGGAAGAAGCAATCGAGGCCGACGTGCTGATCCACGTGCTCGACGCAAGCGACCCGGAGCTGCTGCACCACTATCGCACCACGGTTTCGGTCCTGCGCGAGATTGGCGCCGCGGAGATTCCGGTGATTCTGGCCTTCAACAAGATGGATCGCGTCTCAGACCGGGAGTCGCTGAGGTTTGTGCACGAACGGCTGGCAGGAACCGAGGTGGCAGACACCGTGGAGGTCTCCTCCGTGGTTGACGGAGGAACCGACCCGCTGCTGGAGGCGCTGGAACGGTTTCTTTCCGCCGGCATGAGTCCGGCGCGCGTTCGGCTCCCCGCCGACCGCCACGACCTCGCCGCCCTCATCCACCGCACCGGCAGCGTGGTGGCACAGGAGTACGACGACACCGGCCTGACCATTACCGCCCGGCTGCCAGACCGCACCCGCGCGGTCCTCGCACCCTTTCTGGTCGGCTGAACCGATCCGGTAGTCCGAACCGACCTACAGCTCGCGCCGATACATCCGGTGTACCTTGTACACCTCCGCTCCGAGGGTTTCCAGATCGCTCACCATCAGGCCGGTTGACTCGGCAACCTGGGTGAGGTCCGCGTGGATGGGGTCGCGAAGCCGCGCAGTCTTCTCCAGCTCAGCGTAGAGCAGCGCGTTTCCGCCGAGCCGCTGGAACTCGGGCAGGATGCCCGCGCCGTTGATGATGACGTAGGGCGTGCGGCGAAACTCGCGCATCAGGTCGAGAACGGACCACGGAGTGATTCGACCGCGGGAGCGCTGCAACGCGGCGGAGAGATCGGGAAAGCCCAGCAGAAAGCCAACGTAGCGATCGTCGTAGGTGAGGACCTTGATCAGACGGGGATCGGCAATCGAGACCAGGTCCTTAATCAGGCGACGAAGCTCGCCGTCTGAGAGAGGGTAGTCCTCGGGGTGATCGCCGAGGGTCGTATTGTAGAGGGCGGCAACGTGGGGAGCGAGCGCCCGCATCTCCCGCCGCGAACGAAACCGCACCACCCCAAAACGCCCCCGCTTCAACACCAGCTTCGCAACCGAACGAACCCGCTCGGGCAGTTCAAACCGCGTCGGGTCGATCTTCCAGGACAGCAGATCCACATGCTTCTCGAATCCCAGCCGCTCCATGTGCTGGGGGTACCAGGGGTGGTTGTACGGCATCATCGTCATTGCCGCCCGCTGGTCAAACCCGCGGATGAGCACTCCGCTGCCGGTTGCGCCACCAAACAGCAGAGGGCCGGACAGGTGAGTGAGTCCCCGCCCGCGCGCCCAGGTGAAGGCGGCCTCAAAGAGGGCGTCGCTGACGGCCGGATCATCGGGGTAGTCGGCAAAGTAAAAGTGCGCGGTGCGAATACTGTGCTGTTGGACGTACCGGGGATTCTCCACCACGCAGACGCGGCCCTCGGTTTGCCCACCCCGCCGGGCAAGGAAGAACGCCCCGCTTGCGTGCTCGAAAAACGGGTGCCGCCGCCGCAGTATCACCCGCATGTCGGCATGAAACCACGGGACCCAGAACGGGCAGTCCTGGTAGAGTTCGTGCGGAACATTGATGAACGCGCGCTCGAGGCCCCGGTTTCCCGGAACAACTTCCTGGATCGATACTTCGCTTGGCATGGACGTCAGTATATACCGGAAATCCCGGCCGCCGGGAAAGCACAATATTCGCACCACACGCTTCTCTTTCCATTTGTGAAGTGGTATTCTCATGCATGAGGGGAACAAATGGTGAACAAGGTGCATGTGTATACGCATGTGTACGCGTCACCCATCGGCGACCTTCGCCTTGCAGTGGATCGAAGCGGTCGAGTGTTGAGCATCAGTCTGGGCGATTGGCCGGCCTGGGGGCCGAATATCGATGTCGAGGAAAACAAGTACGCCTGCGGCGAACTTGAGTTTCAGCTCGATGAGTACTTCCGGGGATCGCGGCAGAGCTTCACGGTTGACCTGCGGTTGGAGGGAACGCCGTTCCAGCGTACCGTATGGAACCGGCTGCTGAAAATCGATTACGGGACCACCATCACGTACGGCGAGATCGCCCGCAAGATCGGCAAGCGAGAAGCGGCACGGGCGGTGGGAAACGCGGTAGCCACCAACCCGATTCCGGTGCTGGTTCCCTGCCACCGCGTGGTACCGGCATCCGGAAAGCTCGGGAACTACGCGCTGCGCAGTATTGCCGACGGCAGCGGAGCCCACACCAAGCGATGCCTCCTGGAACTCGAGGGAGCAATCGCTCAGCGGACGCTTACTTTTTCGCGTAGATCTGCATGAGCTGGATGAAGTAGTAGATCTGTTTGTACATGTCGACCATCCGCTGCTTGATGGGCGCCTCGGACATCGGTTCGAGCTGCTTCCAGTTCAGAATGACTTCGTGCTCATCGCGATCGTAGTCGTCGATGACGGTCTTCAGATGCTTGGCCATGACAATCAGATTCTGGGCCGACTCGTTGACCATCTTCTTGGCCTCTTCGTTGACCTCCTGGAGCAGCTGCCGCAGCTGATTGGCGCTGGCCTTATCGCGCTCAACAATCCGACCAACCGCCTTCTTGAGCTTGGCTCCCAGCTCGCCCTCTTCAGCGAGCGAGTCGTCAAACTTCACCAGCTGATCAGAGATGGTCAACACCTGATGAAACGCCTCCGACATCTGTTGGGACATGATGTTGGTTGACCACTGCCCGCGAACCAGCAGGATATCGCGCACCAGTTCCCGCACATCCTTCTTGAAGTAATCGAGCAGAAACGCTTTCAGATAGTTGATTGACTCCGTATGGATGAAGCCGGCGAGCATCCGCTTGGAATAGACGAGGTTGGCCTTCTCGGTGTAGTGCTTCGCGCGCACCACCGGCTGGGTGCCGAAGACCGCGTGGGCCATCTGATCAATCTTGCGCTTGCGTCGCTCGTTGCCGATCTTCTGCAGGGTCGCCTCGGTGGTGGTCTTGAGCCGGTTCAGGTAGGGTTCCACGATGCGTTCACGCGTAACACGGATCGTGGGCTTGTAGAAGGGATCGTCGTCGATGTGCTGAATGATCGACACCAGGACGTTGGACTTCCGCACCTCGTCGATGGTCGCGACGAGCTTCTTCCACGCCGGCCGCGATACCATGTCCACGCCGCGATAGAGATTGAGCACGTGAAAGACCGGCTCCCACTCGCCTTCGGCGTCGATCGCGTAGGCGATCTCGATGAAGTCCTTGAGGTCCTCACCCACGTAGTCACCGTTTATTGTCTCGAACTTGGGCTTGGCGGTGTAGTTTCCTTCCTGCAGCGCCGCATCAAACTTCTTGAGCACGAAGTAGTAATCAAAACGGACCAGGTTGATGAAGGTGCGCAGGCGGTCGTGGGTTCCATTGATGGTTCGAACGGTAGCGGTATCGAAGGTGGAGAAGAACTGCACCATGACGTCTTTCAGCCGCGACGAGACCTCTTTGGGATCGAGCTTGTCCGTCAGCTCGCGGATTGCCTCTTCGGAAAACTGTTCCTTCAGTTTCACCTGCTCTTCGGTGAAGAACCCTTCGACCGCGATATCGCGTAAACCGGAAGATTCATCCGCGTGCTGAAGAAGCGTCTGCGCCGGTCCTACTACCTTGTAGATGTCGAAGAAGAGTTTTCCGAGGGCGGGAAGCGCCTGCTCACCCTTGGGGCGGTAGTACTTCTGCCGGGACTTGGCGAGCGATTTTCCCAGGAGCTTGAGCAGCCGCCGCTTCTCGCGCTCAGGATCATCCCCGCCCATGAAGATGGAAAGGAGTTTATCGAGGACTCCGGGGAGTTGCCGCTTGGAAGCGGTGGAGTCCGCGGCCCCGGAAGAGCCCTCTTGTCCCGCCATGGCAATACCTTACCGGGAAAGTCGACCCGCTGTCAACGAAGCGAAACGCGGACTCTTGCCGCGGGAAAACCGTTGAGGGTATGATGCGGGCATGAACCCACTGGCGCAGGAACTCAACGGCGTGCTCGCCGACTCGATCTGTTTTCGGGCCCTTTCGGACTTTGGGCGTCGCATCTACTTTCCCAAGGGTATCGTCGCGCAGACGGCTGAAGCCAACGCACACTGCACCCTGTTCAACGCCACCGCGGGCATGGCGGTATCGCAGGGCGAACCAATGGCCCTCCCCTCAATCGCCCGCTACCTGAACGATCTCACCAGCAAAGAGAGTGTCGCCTACGCAGCAACCGGAGGGGTCGCCCCGTTGCGCTCAGCGTGGCTCCAGCAGATCCGCACAAAGAACCCGAGCCTCGGTGATACCCCGGTGTCCATGCCGGTGGTCACGCCGGGATTGACGGCCGGCATCGCACAGGCGGCCGATCTCTTTGTGGACGCCAACGACGTGGTCTTGATGCCCGATATGTTCTGGGGAAACTACCGTCTGATTTTTGAGGAACGGCGCGGTGCCCGCATTGCCACCTTTCCCTTTTTTGACGCAGAATTCCGTCTGAACCTGGACGCCTTCGAAACCGCGTTGCGCGAGAATCCGGGCAAGATTGTGATGCTGCTCAATTTCCCCAACAACCCCACCGGCTACTCCCCCACCGTAGAGGAGGTGGAGACAATCGCCGCCATGCTGATTCGCTACGCCGAGGCCGGGAACACGGCGGTGATCATGACCGACGACGCCTACTTTGGCCTGGTGTACGAACCCGGGATTGCAACCGAGTCGATCTTTGCCCGACTGGCGGGAGCCCACGAGAACATTCTCGCGATCAAGGTGGACGG
>REDM01000056.1 GCA_007693485.1 Spirochaetaceae bacterium | reverse complement strand
GGATCGACGTGGTAGTAGAGGGGCTTCTTGCCAAACTGGTCCACCGAGAGCAGGAGCGATCCGGCCTCGTAGAGGGCGAGCGCCCACATGCCTTCGAAGCGGTGGAAGCACTCCTCCCCGTAGTGGAGATAGGCGGCGAGGATGACCTCGGTGTCTCCGTGGGTGGAGAAGCGATAGCCCTGCTGCTGCAGCTCCGCGCGTATCTCGGCGAAGTTGTAGACCTCGCCGTTGAACACGATGTGAACCGTGCGACCCGCGTGGGTGTAGCTCATGGGCTGATCCGCGGCGGTGGATAGGTCGATGATGGAGAGGCGCTGGTGGCCGAGCGTGACGTGGCCGTCGCAGAAAATCCCGGTTGCGTCGGGCCCGCGATGGCGGCAGGCGTGGTTGGCGCGTGCGATGGCGCTCTCGGCAGCGAAGTTAGCGCCGGTTATTCCGCACATGGTGTGGACCTCTCAGCCGTATCGGGCATTGGGGCCGACGTCCCGGATGTCACGTCCCGGGTCAACGCGCGGTAGAGAGCCCAGAGGGCTTCCGCCTGGTGGTCGATGGAGAACGCGGCGGCCCGCTCCCGCGCGGCGGCGCTCATGCGGGTGCGACGGGGTGGGTCCGCGAGCAGGGAGGCGACGGCAGCGGCGAGCTGCTCCGGCTGGTTTGGCGGTACGAGGAGGCCCTCGGTGCCGCTGGAGATGACCTCTTCGGTTCCTTCGACGGCGGTTGCCACGCAGGGCAGTCCGGCGGCGAGCGCTTCCAGGAGGGCCTTTGAGAGCCCCTCCCACCGGCTGGCCAGCACAAAGAGGTCGGCAGCGGACAGGAGCGCCGGCACGTCGTCGCGTGGCCCCAGGAATGAGACGCGTCCGGATACACCGAGCCGGTCAACGACGCTGCGCAGCTCCGCCTCCAGGGGGCCCTCCCCCACCAGCGCAAGATGCACCGCGGGATTATTCAGCAGGGCGAGGGTGTGCAGCAGATCGTCGTGGGCCTTCTGGGGCACAAACCGGGCGACGCAGATCAGTAGAACATCCCCGTCCGAGAGCCCGAGCTGTGCACGCAGGGCCGGCCGCGCGGAGACCGCGGAGGGTGTGCCGAGAAGGGAGGTGTCTATGGAGTTGTGGAAAGTGTAGTGGCGGCGACGGCCGGGAACGAAGCGGGCCGGGTCGAGGAGTTCGGCGCTGCGGTAGTAGGCGCGCTCGACACCGGCGCTGCTGCAGAGCACGAGAGTGGCGGCGGGCTCGGTCAGCCGCTGGAGGAAGCGGGCGGGACGGGAGAGGTTCTGGGGGGCGTTGCGGTGCTCGGTGATAATGACCAGGCGTCGCCGGCAGAGGATCCGGTAGAGGAGGCCCGCGACTCGGCAGTGGATGGAGGGAATTGCGTGCTGGGCGTGGACGATGTCCGGAGAGCTATCCCGCAGGTAGCGGTAACAGGCGAAGATCGAGCCAAGGGAGATGCGTCTGCGAAGGGAGAGGATGTGTACGGGGACTCCGCACCGGTGATAGGGCTCGAACGCACCCTCTGCGACGGCTGCGGCCTCGCGATCGGCGGGGACAAAGAACAGCCCCTCGGCGCGGACGTCCGGCGGCAGGCGGCGCGCGTACCCCATGAACTGCGATTGCAGCTCGCCGCGCTGGGGCAGCCCTCCGGCGAAAACAACCGAGATGCTCACGCGAGGGAGTGTAACTTTGGCAGGGGTTCAGGTCAAGGAAGGAGACGGGACGGGAAACAGCGGGTATGGCAGGTGGGTACGTGAGCGGTTATACTGTGGTCTGCAAGAGGTTGGAGGGGTGTTTACCATGACGGAACCGGTACAGGACTCGGTGTTTTCCCGCTGGGGCGTTGTAGTATTTTCCTACAACAGGGGAGAGATGCTGGGAAACAGCATTCGGTCGGTCATGGACTGCGCACCCAACCTTTCACTGATTGTTTGGGATGACCGGAGTGAAGACCCTGACACGCTCGCGGTGTTGGAAGAGTACCGGTCACGTGGCGTTGAAGTTCGCAGTGGTGTCGCGCAGGAGGGACTGCGTGGCGGTCTCTATGCGAACATGGCTGCGGCGATGAAGCTGTTACTGGATCGCGGCGTACGATACGCGGTCTTTACCCAGGACGATGTGCAGTTTGTGAGACGCGTTGGAGCGGATGATCTGCTTCGAATGGAAGAAGCGTTTGCGAGTTGCCCGGAAATCGGCGAGATTTCGGTGTGCTTCAAGGCACCGTCGCGGGCCGTGCTTCAGTACCACGAACGCTGCGGCGTATACATCAATCCCGCACGTCACCACTCGGCGGTGGGTGCGTTTGATCTTCAGAGGCTGCGTGATGTGGGGTGGCAACCGGTTGGCTCAGAGGAGCGAACCGACCAGCTGACCCGGGAGCTGGGACTGAAATTTGCGGTACACCCATTTCCATTCATGATGTGGCTGGTGAACGCCAGAACGTACGGGGCGCACCGGGGACTGGCCAATCGGTTTGCCGACCGGTGGATGAGATACGGATTCTTCCCGTACCGGTACATGACGGACCATGAGATTGAAGCGCTGAAAGACCGGGACGTGGTGGCAGTGCCGATATCGCCTGCGGTTCTCTCGTTTGCCGGTGAGCCGCCGGCACGACCGTACAGCTACATTGCGGCGAAGCGGAAACTGAAGAAACGCGGCCTCTGGCGATACGTGATCGGGTTGCTCTCGCTGACTGAGAAACGACAGCGGGGCCGGCTGCTGCGAAAGGCGTTTTCGGGACTCGGGGGACGCGACCAGTGAGCAAACAGAGGCCACATTACATCAATTTTTTTGGCGTACCAGCGTCTGGTAAGAGTACCATCAAAAGAGAGCTTTGCCGAACACTGGCAGCAGACGGAATCCGAATTGATCTTCCAGAAAAAGGCCACGATGTTGCTGCCACAATCGCTTTTGCGGCAACGCATCCGAACGCGTATTTTGCCACCATTGCGCAGTGGCACCGGTATTCACGAGCAAAAAAGGAAAGAGCTTTCGGCAAGCGGCAGATTTTGAGATCTGCCTCCTACTTTTACCGATCAAGCGCTGCGTTCTTTTTTGACGAAGGGTTCCTCCATAAAGAGGTCAATGAACACAACAGCGCGTCTCATGTTGAGGAGTTATTGCGCTTCTTACCGGATTCCGAGAAGACGTTTGTATTTGTTGAGACGAGCGCTGAACGCGCTCATGAACGTGCGAAAACCCGGTCAACCACGAAGCGAGTAATTTCGCTGGACGATTACCAGAGGTATTGCCGCAACAACAGCGATTTCTTCTTCTCTCTCAAAGAGAAAGAAGGGCAAAACGGCGTTGCACAGGTAATCAAACTCAACGGAGAGAACCCGGTTGGGGAGAACGTAGCTGAGTTAATCAGCATACTTACGCCGCGTCTTCCCCGTTGAGAGGAAATTTCAACCAGTCTGCATTGAACGATGATTCCCGAGGAAGTGTCGGGGATAGCGGGCACGCGCGGCGCCCATGAGGCGGGAATAGAACGCAGTGGGCGAATAGAGCTGATTCACGCGCACCAATGCAGCGGCGCCGATCGCACGTAAACGTGCTCGATCCTGAATCAGCCACTCGATCTGTGAGCAGAGATCGTCGAGGTCATCAGAGCGAAAGATACAGCCGGTATCGCGGTGGATCACGCAATCACGGGCGCCATTGGTGTCGCTGCAGACAACGGGAAGGCCAACCGCCATGGCCTCGAGAAGCGATACGCTGAAGCCCTCGTCCCGGCTGGGAATGACGAAGAGGTCGTACTCCGCGTACCGGGCCATGAGATCGGCGTGCGGCATGGGCGAAACAAACCGAACGGTCTCGGAGAGTTCGTGCTGTTCCACAAAGTCCAGCAGGGCGGCGGCGAGGCTGCTCCTGCGACGGTCCGGGAGCGGTACCACCATGTCGAGGGTCAGGTGGTACGTGCGCGAGAGGCGATGAACCGCCTGTGCGAGCAGGAGGTGACGCTTGCGCTCCATCAGCTTGGCCACGCAGATGATGCGAACCGGTTGGCTGGGAGATGGAGCGGCTCGGCGCCGCGCTGCCGTGACCGGAGGAGCCAGCAACGGGACAAAGAACGCATACCGGTGCGCCCGGGGAAAGCGGGAGGAATCACCCACGATGGGAGTGATCCACGCCACGCGATAGAGCCAGAGGAAGAAGGCGCGGGAACCGTCACGCAGGAGGGACGGCTTCTGGTGCAAATCAAACTGGGTGTAGAAGAGCACCGGAATGCGGCGCAGCCTCGCCACGGTAGCGATGACGAGGCTGAAGGGCTCGATGGGATTGCGGACCACGACCAGGCGCGGACGAAGCCGCGCCAGTGCGCGGTTGACAGCCAACGGATTGGGGACCCGCTCGCCGGCGGTATCGAAAAACTTGCTGGTGAGCCGAGTGATCCAGAGGGGCCGGAAGGTGCGGAACACGACGTCGGTTGTCTGCCGGCGGAGACGGTGCCGTACCA
>REDM01000128.1 GCA_007693485.1 Spirochaetaceae bacterium | reverse complement strand
TCACGGGCTGGCCCCATCGGCGAGCTCGGCCGCGAGCGCGGCGGCGGGCGCAGCCGGCGGTCCCGCGCTGGTGCTCGACCTTGCGGGAGGCCAGCGCGTGGTACCCTTACCGGCAGATTGGAGCAGCGGCTCCGCCGGGGGCGTGAACGGAATATCGGCGGCCGGTGTGACGCTTCGACCCGGAGGAGGATTTGCATGCTTCTGATCAGTATTGTCAGTGGACTGGTTTCGGGCTTTGTGGGTGGCTACGCGCTGCAGCGCGGCGGTTTCTGCATGCACTCCGCGTTTCGAAGCATCGCGTTTGAGAAGGAGCACAGCATCGTGCGGTCGTGGCTGCTGGTGCTGGCGATCAACATTCCGGCGGTGCTGCTGCTGGAGCAGGCAGGAGTGGTGTTTCCCGCGCGTGCACCCTTGACGGTTGTTGCCGGGCTGATTGGCGGACTGGTCTTTGGCCTGGGGATGGTGCTGGCCGGCGGCTGCGTTTCGGGAACCTACTACCGGGCGAGCAAGGGGATGACCGGCTCGCTGGTGGCCCTTACCGGGTTTGTTGCCGGAGGCCTGATGGTCACCCGCGGCGTCCTGCAACCGGTTCGCAGCGGGTTGATGCGCGCCGAGCTTTCGATCGCGGGAGAAGAAGCATCGCTCTACAACCTTCCCGCGGCGTTCAACCCCGGGTTCTTCCCCGGATTTGGGTTCCGCTGGCTGGTTGCAGGGTTTGTGGTAGCAGCGATCGTGTGGTTTCTCCTTCGCGCTCCAAAGAGCCGGTTCGCAGTGGGTTGGTCGTGGTGGCAAACCGGGGTGGTGGTTGGCCTGGTTGCAGTGGCGGCGTGGTACTTCTCCGCCCTGGAGTACCGCGACTACGGGCTCAGTATCGTGCAGCCGACCAACGCCCTTGCAGGGTGGATGTTTTCCCGCGAGAGTGGCGGCATCAACTGGGCAAGCTGGTTTCTGCTTGGGCTGATTCCCGGAGCGACCGTGGCGGCGTGGCGTGCGGGCGATCTGTCGCTGCGCGTTCCCTCCGCCGGCCGCCTGGTGCAGAACCTTGGCGGCGGAATCCTGATGGGCTGGGGTGCCAACCTCGCCGGAGGATGCAACATCGGGCACGGAATCACCGGGGTGAGCCTGCTCTCCCTGGGAAGCGTCTGGGCCACCGCCGCGACCATCGGGGGCGTCTGGCTCATGACCGCGATAGTCTATCGCGCAGCCGCACGACCTCAGCCATGAGCAAGGAGTACGAAATGGCAGAACAGACAATTGATGTGGAACTCGACCTCTCCGGGGAGGTCTGTCCCTACACCTTCATCAAGAGCAAGATGGCGATTGACGCACTGGATCCGGGGAAGGTGCTGAGCGTGACGGTGGACAACAGCGAGAGCGCGGGCAACGTGCCGCGGAGTCTCTCTGGAGAGGGCCACGAGGTGCTCAGCGTGGACAAGGCCGGCAGCGGCAGATGGCGCATCGTGGTGCGCAACGGCGGCACCGTGGAGTAGCCGGCCACCTCAGGGCACCGTTGCTCATCGCCTTACTGCCCCACAATCCCGCGCAGCGTGCGCCAGTCGAGATGGCGCCATACATCGGTCAGCATGGTGAGACCGGGCTCGCGGGGAACACCCCGCCGCTCCATTTTCACCCACGGTTCGGCTTCCATCGGCGGGGGTTTTTGCCAGTAGGCAACGGTGAGGATCAACGGTTGTGCGTCGGACGTTCGCCGGTCGAAGAACGCATGATCGAGCGCGATGATGGCGCGGGCTCCGGGTGAGTCCGGCTCCACAAGACCGGACGGACGCTTGGGGGAGAACTCCATCATCATGAAGGAGCGATACGGTCCGGGCGGAGATTCCGGGATCTCAAAACCCCAGGCGGGCGCGCTACGTTCTGCGGGTGACATCGAGGCAAGCTCGCGCTCGAGGGCGGTAACGTGCCGCCCCGCGTCAGCGATATAGACCAACTGCGACAACTCGTTCTCGCGGCCGATCTCCTCGAGCCGGTCCCAGTCTTCATCCGCTACCGCCTGCCGCTCTGCCGTCATGAGCGCATCGCGAGCGAGCAGCGCGTCGATGAACTGCTTCTCCTGCGCGTCGAACGTAGCCATCATCTCCGGTTCGGACCGACGCCGTTGTTCCCGATACTCCTCCGCCGCCGCGAGCGCCTTCTGATACTCCCGCTCCCCAGTTTCGGGGTCCGATGCCAGAGCCCGACTCAAAGGTGCCACCGCAATCATCTGCTCGTACACCTGCTGGGTCACTTCCTCTGAGTAGGCCGCACGCATGCGGTCAATGCGCCGTTTCAACTCTTCAATCTGTCTCTGCGTGTCCTCGGTGGCAGCGTAGAACTGCCCACCCTCGCGATGAGTAGCAACCACCGCATTCCCGTGCGCAATCATTGCTCGAATCCAGCGTTCGCGGCTCACCGGCTTCCAGAACGGCTCTCCGCCACGGGTGAAACAGGTCACCGCGATATGCGACACCATGTTGAAGTGAGGCCGGATCACGGATCGATAGAACGGAGCAGAGTTCTCGTGCCAGAGGGGCTCTGCGGGGCCGATGGGAAACACTCTCTGGTACCCGACCGGGTGCGCAGACCGCAGAAACAGCTCCTGACCTCCGGCGCCCTGGATGGTTGGTGGGAGCAGGTAGAAGGGGCTCTCCTCGTCCGCGAAGAAGGCAGGTCCCAGCAGCTCGAACGGATGGTTGATCGATACCCGCACCCCCGCAACCGCGATGTACTCGTCCACCACAAAAAACTCAAAGGCGAAGTCCACCGTGAAGCGCGCCGGCCCCGGACGCCCCTCGAGCAGGGTCTTCCCCGGGTCGGTGTATCGCAGAGGGATCACGTGGAACTCCCGTGGCGGATTGAAGGGGGGCAGCGCGTGGAAGAGCGGCAGAATCGTATCGAGATGCCCGAGCAGCTCGAGCTCGGCGGCGTTGAACGGTTCGGTCCGCCGCGGGCCGGTCTGCATTCGACGCCAGCCCTCCTGCGCTCCAAGCGACGCCGTCAACGCGACTAACAGGGCAAGAGCCATAGCACGCCTCATCGTCTCCCTCCTGTGCACACCCGAGCGTCCCGGCCGGATCCGAATTACTACTGCCGATGGAGAATAGAAATCTGCACCGGATACCAGAGAGACGCCATCTCCTCGAGCGCCCGCTCCCACTGGGCGACAATCTCGCGGGCGATCCGTTGCTGCTCCGCCGATGGGCCCCTCGGTACCGCCGGCCCAACGGGGTGGTCACCCGCACGCCGTCGCTGCATATCGTCGGCCATGTCCTGCGACAGTGTCATGGCCTCCATGATGCGGCCCTGCATCATCAGCTCCATCCGCCGCTGCTCGACATCGCGCATCCCCGCCAATCGCTCATTTTCTTCGGTTTCCCACTTGTCCCGGGCAGCCTGTGCAACGCGGATCTCTTCCTGCCGTGCCTCGCGGGCCTGCCGGAGTTGTGCGTGCAGTCGCTGTACAGCCGGCTCGTGCCGCCGGTACACCAACACCACCTGTGGCACCGGTTCCCTGCCCTCCATCTGACTGCTGTTGGGCGACGCGCCACCCAGCCCGGCGAACCGACGACGCAGCCGCTCCATCTCCGCGGCGGGCAGTTCGCCGTAACTCACCGAACCCTGAAGACCGTAACTCACCAGTCGGTCGAGTTCCGAGAAGATGGCAGTCCGGGTTCGGCACCCCTCTACCGTCCCCACAAAAACCCCCGCATATCTGGTGTCCATGCCCATCTTCATGTAGGCAATGCCGGATTTAAGTTCTTCCAAATCCGGGCGGATCCAGAACGCAGCGGCTGAAACCGGTGTTCCGAACAGTTCGGGCTCAGGGTACCCCGGTTGTCGCTGGTAGAAACGGATGACATCCCCGACGGAGTCTCGCGTGAGGAATTGCGCTAATCCCGATTCATTCGAAGGCCAGTTCTCGACCGCACCAGGATAGATTGGCGCGAGCAGCGCCTGGGGCAGCGTCTGTCCGGGCGCCGGTACGCCGGACAGCCCCATCGCAAGCACCATTCCCAGAATACCGATGGTTTTCATAGTCTCCTCCTGCACAAGATTGACCGTGGACCCGCGTTCAGTGTGGCCCGGCCGGGAACCGCCACACAATCAGAATCTTTCCAACCCGTGTCGGGGGATGCCTCATTGATGTCAGGCGGGGCCGGACCAACGCTCCACTCCTGCTACGGCTCGTTATTCACCGTCGGCCACGACGTGCATCAGCGCTTCGGCGACCACGGGGCAGAAGTAGCGCTGGTGGTTTGAGGCGGCACGAACCGCCTGGACGAGGGCAGCCGCCGGGGATCCCTGGACCAGCACCGAGCAGACCGAAGCGTGCGCCAGCAGGCGAAGAAGCCTCCCCGTGGGCGTGCCGGTAAGAACGACCGTTGATGCGACCGGGTGCTCGCGCTCGATCGTGTCGGCGCACTCGACGCTTTCTTCTGCTCCGGACGCGAACGCGATCACCACCACGTCGAGCGGGTCTCTCAGCCGCTGTGAGATCGAGTCG
>REDM01000151.1 GCA_007693485.1 Spirochaetaceae bacterium | reverse complement strand
CGTCGAGCAGCTCATCGAGATCCTCGTCGGGGTCCGCCGGATCACGACCAAAGATATCCTCGTCGAACACGAGGGGGTTGTCGTCCTCGTCATCGTCGTCGAACTCGAGCGCGGTATTGGACGGAGCTGTGAAGTCGAATGGAACTTCGAAGCGGAGGGAGAGGGATTCAATTTGATCAAGCTCACCGGTGGTAGTGGCAAACTCGTAGGAGATTACCAGGTCTTCAGGCCTCGCGTTGAAGACGTCGGCGAGGTTAAACTCGGCGATGCCGGGCTCTACGGCAGTTGCCTGGAGCTCGATTGGGTTGCCTGTTCCGTCAGAAACGAGTCCTAGCTCCTCAGCGAAACCATCTTCATCGGTCCATTCGGCTCGGATGCGGAGGGAAACTCGAACCGGACTGGTGGCGTCCGTAACCAGCGTCACGCGACCTGGGACCTCGGTGATCCGTACCGTATCCGGCAACGGGCCGAATACCTCCGACAGGTCGATTGCGTCGAACGCACCGTCTATGCCTACATCGAACCCGTCAAAACCCGGAGGGATGTCGCCTGCATCAAACTCGACCGTGTCAAACCCAAACTCCGCGAACAGCGTGAACACGACCGGAGGATCGCAGTCGTCGTCACCCTCTTCACAGGTAACAGCACCAGCATCGAAGCCGTCATCGCTCTCCTGCATGTTCGCTGCAAACTCTTCAGCAATCTCATCAAGGTCGATGATCTCGCTGAGTTCGAAGACGGCGCTGCCGGTGGGGACCCATACTTGTGGGCGGGCGCGGACGTTGATTTCTTCCGGGATTTGCCAGTTACATCCGGCGAATGCCACGAGGAGTGCCGCAGCGAGTGCGGCAAACGGCCACTGCTTGTTCATGTTGACCCCCGGGATCTGGTTTTACCTGTCACGTCGGCGTGGAGTGCGCCGAGTGCGTCCAACAGCGCGCCGGCTACAATTCCGCAGGGAACCGGGGCCAACGCCGTCGCCTGCACGCCGGGTTGCCGTGCTAGCGACGCTGCCTAGTGTAACACGGAGTTTGGGGAAAATCTAAAAAAACGATAAAAAATTAAATATTATTGAATGACTCAGATTTATCGAGCCGGTTCTGCAACCCGGCTGCCCTCAGTACGGAATCGGATACTCCCGCCGGACCTCGGCGATCCCGTCGAGTACCGCGTCGCTCAGGCTGAGATCGAACGCGGCGAGATTCTCTTCCAGCTGGGCGAGCGTGGTTGCGCCGATGATGGTGGAGGTGACGAAGGGGCGCGAGTTGACGAAGGCAATGGCCATCTGAGGCAGGCTCAGGTTGTGCTCGGCGGCAACCTGCGCGTAGGCAGCAACGGCGCGGTGCGCCTGGGGGGTGTCACGCTGGTTGCGGCCGGTTGAGATCGACCAGCGGCTGCCCTCGGGGCGGGCGCCGTCTGCGTACTTGCCGGCCAGCAGGCCGGTCGCCAGCGGCGACCACGCGAGCAGTCCCACCTGTTCGCGCAGCGCGATCTCGGCCAGATCGGGCTCGAACAGCCGGTTCAGCAGACTGTACTCGTTCTGGATGGAGACCATGCGGGGCAGGCCGTGCTGTTCTGCGAGACGCAGGTATTGCATGGTCCCCCACGCGGTCTCGTTCGAGAGGCCCGCATGACGGATCTTGCCTTCGGCAACCAGCTCGCCGAGCGTCTGCAGCACCTCGAGCATATTGTCAATTGCGGCGGATGCATCCGGATTTCCGCCCCGGTACTTCCAGAGCTGACCAAAGTGGTAGGAGCCGCGGTTGGGCCAGTGCAGCTGATAGAGATCGATGTAGTCGGTACGAAGCCGCGACAGCGATCCTTCCACCGCCAGACGCAGGTTCTGCCGGTCGATGACGTTTTTTCCGTCGCGCACCCACGCGATGCCGTCTCCGGCAATCTTGGTTGCCAGAATTACCCGGTCGCGGTTCTGCCGCGCCGCAAACCAGCTCCCGATGATCGCTTCAGTCTTGCCGTAGGTCTCTGCCGTTGGCGGAACCGCGTAGAGCTCCGCAGTGTCGACAAAGTTGACTCCGTGATCGAGTGCATGATCGAGCTGCGCGTGGCCATCGGCCTCGCTGTTCTGGCGGCCAAAGGTCATGGTTCCGAGACAGACGGCACTGACGGTGAGGTCGGTTGTTCCAAGCGGGCGGTACTGCATGGTCGAAAGATACCCCAAATCGCGATGAATGGGGAATAACTATTCACCAATTCCAACCCATCGGCGATTCGCATCACCTGACATCGTCGTGCTATTTTTAGAGTATAACCACGAAAATGTAGCAGTTTCAGAAGCGCGGACGGCCCAATGGTAGCCCCGATTCCGTCGCGCCGCGCTAATTCTCTCCTCAAGAAAAAATTAGAGATCCCGCTATAACTCCCCGCGCTGCGGCGATTCCGGGTTATTGGCACGAATGTTGCGTAACATCGGGTATACCTGTTCCACACACAATGGAGGACTGCATGAAGAAACTGATCCTCGTCGCGTTTGCGTTTCTGGTTGGTACCGGAGCATTCGCACAGACGAACATCCGCTTTACGCTCGACTGGGCGTTCCAGGGACCGCAGGCCATCTTTCTGGTCGCACGGGACCGTGGCTACTTCACCGCAGAAGGGCTCAACGTGACCATCGATCGCGGCTCGGGATCCGCGGGTGCAGTTGCACAGATTGCCGGCGGCGCCTACGACATGGGGTTTGCCGACATCAACTCCATGATGGAGTTCAACGTGCAGAATCCCGGACGCGCGCTGCAGTCTGTTGCGGTAGTGTACAACAACCCGCCCTTTTCGATTATCACCACGCGCAACCGCGGAATCAGCGCTCCCCGCGATCTGGTTGGTAAGCGAATTGGCGCGCCCACCTTCGACGCGTCGTACCGGCTCTGGCCGATCTTTGCCCGCGCGACCGGGCTCGACCCCAACGCGGTGACATGGGTCAACATGGACCCGACGCTTCGCGAGCCCAGCCTCATCCGCAACCAGGTAGACGCCATCGGAGCCTTCTATTTCACCGCGGTGCTCAATCTTGAAGCTGCTGGGGTTGCACGCGACGACATCGTGAGCATCATGTACGCCGACCACGGCATCGACCTCTACGGAAACGCCGTCATGGCACCGGCGAGCTTTATCCGCGAGAACCCCGCTGCGGTTCGCGGATTTCTGCGGGCGCTGACCCGCGCCTGGCACTACACCCTCGCCAACCCCGCATCGGCCGTTGAGAGCGTGCGTCGCGCCGACCCGCTGGTTGATCCCGCCGTTGAGCTTGCAAGACTGCAGCTCGCCATTGAGAGCAACATGCTCACCCCGGAGGTGCGCGAAATTGGTTTTGGAGCGGTCCGGCCCGCGCGGCTCGAGAACTCGATCCGTCAGGTGGTCGAAGCATTCGGGCTCGCGTCAACGCCAACCGCGGAGAGCGTCTTTACCAGCGCCTACCTGCCGCCGTTGACCGAGCGCTTGCCGAGATAGCCCGGAGAGCACAATTTTCGCACCACCCGGAGCGAGCGTCGTGGCAACCGCGCTCGCTCCCGTTGGCGGTGCGATGTCCGGTGCCGACCGACGTCGGCACCACCTGACCAGGAGAGCCAATGTTCTTCATGACCACGTCAGCTACTGAAACCGCCGGGGAGCGTGTGCAGGGTGTGCCCCTCGCCGAGTTTCGGGATGTAAACCTTCGATACGACGGGAGCAGCGAGAGTACCCTTGCACTCGAACACCTCGACCTCGACGTTCACCGGGGCGAGATGCTCGCCGTCGTGGGCATGTCTGGTTGCGGCAAATCGTCGCTGCTCAAGCTGATTTCCGGCCTTGTGATGCCGACATCGGGTTCGGTGAAGATCCATGGAAAGAGCGTCACCCGACCCCTGGGCATCGTCGGCATGGCGTTTCAGAAAGCAAGCCTGCTTCCGTGGCGAACCACTCTGCAGAACCTTTTGTTACCCACCGAGGTGGGATCCGCGCGACGGAACGGGAAGGGAAACGGGGAGGCAGTAGCGCGAGCACGCGACCTGCTGGCGACGGTTGGTCTGACCGATGCCGAGAACAAGCTGCCAAAAGAGCTTTCGGGCGGCATGCAGCAGAGGGTTTCGCTCTGCAGGGCGGTCATTCACCAGCCGGAGCTTCTTCTGCTGGATGAACCCTTCGGTGCCCTGGACGCCTTCACTCGGGAGGAGCTGTGGGGCGTCCTCCAGCGACTGCGTGAAGAGACGGGGTGTACCGTGGTGCTCATCACCCACGATCTGACCGAATCGGTCTTCCTGGCCGATCGCGTGGCGGTGATGAGTCCGCGCCCCGGCCGCATCGTGTACGAAGCCGCCGTGCCCTTCGCCCGGCCGCGCCACCTCGACCAGCGCTACGAAAGCGATTTCACCAGGATCGCCGCGGATCTGCGGCACCACATCTCCAAGCCGCAAGAGGTGCTGCCATGAGTCTCTCTGCAAGGAGCCGCGCAAAACTCCGGGCACGCCTCGCCCCGGCACTCACCATCCTGGTCTTCTTTGCGCTGTGGG
>REDM01000058.1 GCA_007693485.1 Spirochaetaceae bacterium | reverse complement strand
GCGCGGTGATGGCGGTTGGGTGCGGGGCCTGGTCCAGCATGGTAGTTGGAGGGTACCCAATTACGGCATCCCAAACAAGAAGCCGGTGACGATCACGCAGACGGGTTTTCCGCCGGGATCCATTCGTGCCGATAAGGCCTATCGGCCTTCAGGTAGGGAAGGATGGCGTCGTTTTTGAGTCCTCCAGTTCCGTCGTAGGTGATCGACAGCACCGGAATCCCCGTGACGTCCTCGATCCGACGGCTCATCGCTTCGGTCACCAGACCGGCGCAACAGAACATCGGGCTCAACTGCACAAACAACGATAGATCCGGATAGCGTCGGCTGAGATACCACGCCTTCAACAGATTGTCCTGGGATTCACCCTCATGATCGAGCCGCACATCAAAGCGTTCGAGTATCCCGCTGGGGTTTTCCGCGAAGTCGGCGTAGGGCTCCCCAACCAGCGACTCGAATTTTCGGTGATACCACCGTTCAAGCGTACTCATGACGCTCATCAGCGGCTTCAGCGACAGCAGTTTGCCGAGCTTTCCGTCACGAACCCACCTGCGGAAGTAGACGTTGGCCGTCATCCGGGAGAACTCCTGGAACGCCATGGTGACCACTTCGCCGCCGTTGGCCTCGATGTACCGTACGATATCCTGGTTCATGACGCGGTTGTCGCGCACGTAGACGTCGCCGAAGATCGCGACTTTCGGTCGCGGTTCACGGCGGCACACAGCGATGCGATCGAATCGCTCGATGATCTCGCGTGCGACGCGTTCCTTACTCCACCCCTGGTCACGGAACGCATTGTGCAGGAGCACGAGACTCTCCGATATAACCTGGTCGGTTTCGCCCGGCTCCACTTCGTACGGTCGAATGCGGCACGCGATCCGCCGAATCAAGCCGGAAAACATGTAGGCGAGGTAGGCGTTGGCCGTGACCATGGGTGAGAGATCGATGAAGGTCATGTTCCCCAGATAGACGGCCGCCCGCTCCATGCCCGGATATCGCGCGAGAATTTCCTGCACATGGTGGGGAAAGAGCCGGATGTTGCAGGAGAACTCCCCCGTTGGGATCCAGAGCGCCGCGTGCTCTGGATCGAGCTCCTCGATGCGAAGCGTCTCTACGAATCCCTCCACCAGCGCGTTCATCGGGATGCACTGCCCGTTGTTCCACCGCAGGCTTCGGCGAATGGTTTCGTCGCTCTCCCGCATAACTACCGCGGGATAGCCGTGCGCCTGCAGAATCGTGGCGATCAGGGGAATCGCGGCATCATCCCAGTTGGGCAGCACCAGTGTCCGGTCCGCAGCGATTGCGCGCAGGTAGCGCGGGTTGATACCGTTCCAGCTCACGTCGGTCGCGCGGGGTGCGCTACCCACTCGCTGCGATTCGCAATGATTGCGAAAGGCGCGAAGCGCGGCTTCCACCCGCGTCTCATAGCCCACCCGTGAATCGTGGTCATCGAGTTCGAGGATGAGATAGGGCTTCCCGTGAGCCTCCATGATCCGCTTCACGTACTCCGTGATAAACGAATCCGGGCCGCACTTGAAGGAGGAAATCATCACCGGATAGAGCCCGGGGGTCCGCGCTGCGGTGGCAGCGGTTTCCAGAACCCGAGCCGGGTAGCTCCAGTTGATCTCAGAGAGCAATGGGGCAATCTCTGCGCGTGCCGCCGCATCGGGTTCGATCATATCCTGGAAAAAGACCTTCACGCCAAGGGCGGCAAAGAGTTCGGGAATGCCTTTGTTCATCTCGGGGCGCAGCACCGTGTAGGGGCGCCCGAGCAGCACCACGTCCACCTGCTCCGGTCCGCTGTGGACGCGCCGGTAGACCGAGTGCAGCTTCTCGGCGCGGGTGCGACGGAACCGCTCCGCGGCATCGATCGCGGCAAGAATCCGTCGGTATCCAACGCGTGGTCCGGGAAGAACGGATAGCGCCCGGTACAACTCCGCAGCAAGCCTGAGACCGGAGTAACCGGAAGCAACCAGCGGTGAGAGGATACGCTGCGGGGCCACTCCGTGGGCCACCAGCGCCTGAGACACGATCGACGCGGCAAACTGGGAGTAATAACAGAACTTCCGTCGGTCTCCGGCTTCTTCGCTTGGCCGCTCCAGATAGACCGGCAGAAAGAGCATTCTGCCCACCTGCGATTCATCGCCGGTAAGAAACTCCTCAGCGAGCGCCTGTGCGTGTCCGTGCAGGGCGGTGATCGGCGCGCAGAACTCCGCCCCCGAGAGCGGCTTGCCCCGTTTGATCGGGTCACGCAGACGGGAGCTCGTGCGCGTGGCCACGCCGAGGGTGCGAAAGAACTGTTTCCAGTATCCAAGATCGTCGCTGAGGTAGAGGGCGTCGGGGATCGCTACAACGGGGATCGCATCCGGTTGTGCGGGAGGACTGACGGCAGCCTCTTGATCGATCCGCCGGCGCTCGCGCAGAAGATCAAATCCACTGCGGTTGCGACTCACGTAGGATGCCGTATCGTAGTCGCGACCGCAGAGAAAGCCGAAGGCAACCCGCGCACCCCGGACATCGGCGACGGTGAGTTTGCAGTGGTTGGTGCAGAGCGTGCAGGTTTCGCTGCGCACTGGGATGTCGGCCCGCCAGAGGTCGAGTCCCGCAAATCGATCGGAGAGTACGCCGGTATCCGCCAGGGTCAGCGCAGCCCCGAGGGCGCCGGTCAGGTGACACCACGGCGACACCAGAATTGGCTTTCCCAGCCGTTGTTCGAAGGCAGCCACCAGCGAGCGATTCTTTGCCGTGGCTCCCTGAAAGAACACCACATCGCCAATCTGTCGCTCCACGGCGACTTTCTGCAGATAGTTCTCGCGTACCGCGTGAAGCGCCGCGGCGAGGACCTCTGCAACGGTGTGACCGGTTGAAAGCAGATGGTTGATGTCGCGCTCCATGAACACCGTGCACCGGTCGCTCACCATGGGCGCGCGCACTCCTTCGGTCAGTGCCGCCACTTCGGTTACCGCAACGCCGAGCCGCATCGCCTGTTCCTCGATGAAGCTTCCCGTTCCCGCTGCGCAGACGTTGTTCATCACCGACGAGGTAACCCGTCCGTCACGAAGCGTGGTGAATTTGGCGTCCTGGCCTCCGATTTCGATGATGGTATCCACCGCCGGATCGAGCCGGCTTGCGGCACGGGCATGGGCGCTGATCTCGTCGAGTATCTCGTCGGCGTTGATCAGGGCACCAATGAACTTCCGACCTGATCCCGTGGTGGCGCTTCCGTGCACCGCCACGCTGCATCCGTATCGCTCTGCGGCATGATCGATCGCCTGCAGCACCGCTTGCGTGGCCGCCAGAGGCCGCCCCGCGGTGCGGGTGTAAAATCCACCGTACACCTCCCCGGTCAGGTCCGTGACCACCGCCTTGGTGCTGGTGCTGCCGATATCAATCCCCAGGTAGGCGTCCAGCATCTCGGGCCACGCACGGTAGAGATCGATCTCTACGGTCGACCGCCGACCGTCGGTTGGGGATGTTGCCGCAAACTCGTGCCGCCACCAGGAGCGAAAATCAGGGTAGTCCGAGAGCGTGAGCGACAGCGGTGGCGCGAAACGGCCACGATCCGGTTTTGAACTTTGATACCGCTCGACGAGCGCCGGACGGTCCGGGGTGGAATCGGCCGGCTCCCCAAAAGCGTACCCGTCTTCGCCGGCGATTATCAGGTCGTGAAGGGAAAGCGCTGCTCCAATCGCACCCTGCACCGCTCCAAAGCGGTCAACGAGCACCGGAACGCCGATCAGCTCACGCAACTCAGCGACCACCGCCGCGTTGAGGGAAACACCCCCGGTACAGAAGAGCGGTCCCTCGATCTCCTGGTCTTTGAAGAGCGTGTCAACCAGATTCCGGGCGAGGCCGCGACAGAGCCCTGCGCTGATGGCGCCGGCCGAGTAGCCCTCCTGCTGAGCGTGGATGAGGTCGGTTTTGGCGAACACCGCGCACCGCGTGGCAACCAGAGGCACCGAATCGCAGTTTGCGCACGCAGTTCGGGCAAGCTCACTGCTGTCCTCCAGGCAGAGCCGGGATGCCTGCTGGTCAAGAAAGCCTCCGGTGCCCGCGGCACACGCGGTATTGGTACGGATACTGTGGTAGCGTCCGTCTGCGTCAAACCGGATAAGAGAAAACTGCTCGCCGCCGACCAGCAGAATGGACCGAACATCGGGATAGCGCAGGGTCACCGAGCGAATGGTGGCAAGTCGGGAGTCAACAACCAGATCTGCCCGCACCGAACCGCTCGAACGGCCGGTGACGGCGCACGGCAGGCACGATGACTCTCCGGCGACGCTCAGTTCCCGTTCAGCGTGAGCGAGCGCAGCGGAAATATTCCCGCGGTGCGGCGCGGTGAATTGGGTGAGCGGGGTTCTGGACTCATCCAGAACTACCGCCGAAAGCGATGTGGAACCGACGTCAAGGCCAAGAATGCGAGTGCGTTCCATGGTTGATTCCCGCTGGCAATGCTACCACGGGTTCGAGCCCGCCGCAAGGCAGCCGGAATCAGAAGACCAACCCGATTCCTGTTTCCACCGTGAACAGTCGCGTGGAACTTGACTGCA
>REDM01000089.1 GCA_007693485.1 Spirochaetaceae bacterium | reverse complement strand
CCTTCGTGGCCAAAGTAGAAGGGAAACTCGCGGTACTCCTGGAAGCCGCCGCTGAAGATGAAGAGGTCCCAGGTGCAGACCCCGCACGCCGCCACGCGCACCAGCACCTCGTGCGGCCCCGGGGCACCGACCTCAACGTCTCGAACTTCGACCTTTCGGGGTTCGGTGTACCACAGACTCTTTGCTTTCATGCTCGTGCTCCTGTTTGCCGGCTTGGTTTATTGGCCCTGTTTGTGCGCCCGGGATCAGTTGGCCTGGTCACGCAGACGGTCGAGGAAGACCGCACCAATGATAATGACGCCCTTGACCACCAGCTGGAAGAACGGGTTGATGCCCAGCAGGTTCATCCCGTTGTTGATGACCGAGATCATGAGGGCGCCGACCAGGGTTCCCCAGACGCTTCCCCGACCGCCGCTGAGACTGGTACCACCAATGACCACCGCCGCGATGACGTCAAGCTCATACGCCTGGCCCACGTTGGGCCCGCCCGAGTTCAGCCGCGAGGTGAGGATGAGGGCACTCATGGCCGAGGTGAGGCCGGAGATCACGTAGACCATCGTCTTGTAGAAGTTGGAGTTGATACCGGAAAGCTTCACGGTCTCTTCGTTCCCACCAATGGCGTAGGTGTACCGACCGAGGCGGGTCTGAGTAAGAACCAGCCATCCAATCAGAACGGTGACCGCCAGGATCACAATGGGAAAGGGAATCCCCAGAATGAACCCGCCTCCAATGAACCGAAAGGCGCCTTCGAAGCCGCTGATCGGACGTCCACCACTGTAGATGAGCGTCAGTCCCCGGGCGATACTCATCATGCCCAGCGTAATCACAAAGGGGGTGATCTTGCCGAGAGTGATCATGAGACCGTTGAAGAGACCGCAGAGCACTCCCACCAGCAGACCGAGGGCAACAATACCAAAGATACCCACGCCGGCGGTGGCGGCACCCGCGGCAATGATTCCCGAGAGCGCGAGCACCGAACCAACCGACAGGTCGATGCCGCCGGACAGAATCACGAAGGTCATGCCCACCGCCATCACCCCGTAGATGGAAGACTGACGGATGACGTTGAGAATGTTGTTCCAGCGGAGAAACACCGGCGAGAGGATCGCCAGGATGATGCAGATCAGCAGGAAGGCAAGAAAGATCCCGTAGGTCTTCAGGATGTGTTTTACGTCAAGCTTCATCGTAAGCTCCTTATGTGTTCTGTTCCGTAAGGGTTCTGTTCCGCGTGCGGGTATGCGTCATCATGCGACAGAGCCCGCTACGCCGAGGGCGTACTTCATCACGCCCTCTTCCGTCGCTTCGTCACGACGGAACTCTTTGACGATTCGCCCGTCGTACACCACCTGGATGCGGTCGCTCATATTGAGGACCTCCAGCAGTTCCGACGAGACCATGATCACGGCAGCCCCACGCTGTGCGAGCGACTGCATCAGACGATAGATCTCAACCTTGGCCCCGACGTCGATGCCACGGGTTGGTTCATCAAAAATGTAGATGTCGCAGTCGCGTACGAACCACTTGGATAGAACGACCTTCTGCTGATTTCCTCCGGAGAGAAACTTGACCAGCTGCCGCGGGCTCGGGGTTTTGACGCCGATGGTCTCAACGATCCGGTGAATGAGATCCGACAGCTTCTTGAAGTTGATCACGCCAAAGGTGCTGTTTCGGTCGAGGACCGCGAGGGCGGCGTTGTCAAACACCGAGAGGCCGAGGATGAGGCCCTGCCGCTTCCGTTCCTCGGGGATGAGGGCAATCCCGTTGCGCACTGCATCGCGCGTCGAGCGGATATCCACCTCTTTTCCGTGAATGAAGATCTTGCCGCTGTCGCGTTTGAGATAGCCAAAGATGATCTGCATGATCTCGGTGCGGCCGGCGCCCACGAGGCCGGAAAACCCAACGATCTCGCCGCCGCGCACGGCGAAGGAGACGTCGCTGCATACGCCGGCCTTGGTCAACCCTTCCACGCGCAGTACCTCGTCACGGGTCTCGATCTCGGTGACGGGGTACTGCTCGGTGAGTTCACGGCCAACCATGTTGCGAACGATATCCGGCACGGTGAGCTCGGCGAGCGGTTTGGTGGTGATCCGCTCACCGTCGCGAAGGACGGTGACCCGGTCGGCCACCTCCCAGAGTTCTTCAAGGCGGTGCGAAATATAAATGATGGAAACGCCCTGCGACCGCAGCTGGCGGATGATCTCAAAGAGGCGCTCGACTTCGTTTCCGGTGAGCGAAGCCGTTGGTTCATCCATCACCAGGATGTCCGAGCGCAGCGAAATGGCCTTGATGATCTCGACCACCTGCTGATAGGCGGGGCTGATCCGATAGACCGGCGTCCGCGGGTCGAGTTTGAGGTTGAACTGCGCGATGAGCTTCTTGACCTCGGCGCGCATTGCCTTCCAGTCGATGAGGCCACCGGCTCTGCGCGGCTCGCGCCCGAGCATGACGTTTTCCGCGACCGAGAGATGCGGCACCAGGTTGAGCTCCTGATAGATGACGCTGACGCCGGCATCCAGCATTGCCTTGGGTCCGGCGTTCACCACGCTGGTGCCCTTGAGCTGGATGTCTCCCTCGTCCGGGGTGTAAACCCCGGAAAGGATTTTCATCAGCGTCGATTTTCCCGCTCCGTTCTCGCCCACCAGGGCGTGGACCTCTCCGGGCAAGAGCTCGAAGTCCACGTTCTGGAGCGCCCGAACGCCGGGGAAGGATTTGCTGATACCCTGCATGCGCAAGACTGGTTCCATAACTGCAGTTCCTGTTTCTTCCGTTGATCTGTCGACACGGTGGGGGTGACAAACGTCACCCCCACATCAATCAGTATACCGTGAGTTCCGTTACGGGGCCGAAGTGACCGGCAGCGGCGAGATGAAGATCACGCTCTGAGCGGGGCGGGCACCGGTGCGGATGTTGTCGACCAGGATCTGCAGCGCCTGTCCAGCCTGCTGACCGGGGAACTGGTCGATGGTGGCATCGAGCAGACCGTTCTGGATATACGCGAAGGCATCCGGCGTTGCATCAAAGCCAATGGTGACCTTATCGCGGGCGTTGACGCCGGAACCCTGCATCGCTTCGATTGCACCAATGATCATTTCATCGTTGGCACCGAAGACCGCGTCAAAGTTCGGGTACGCCTGGATCAGGTTCTCCATGACCGTCTGGCCGCGGGCGCGGTCAAACTCCGCCGACTGGCTGGTGAGAACGGTGATGCCGGAACCGGCCATCACTTCGTCAAAGCCTGCCTTGCGGTCGATTGCTGCCGAGGCACCGGGGGTGCCTTCGAGCTGGATGACCGATCCGCTTCCCCCGAGCTGCTCGATGATGAAGCGTGCGGCCGCGCGTCCACCTTCCACGTTGTCTGCGCCCACGTGGACGAGTACGCGGTCGGTGTTGGCCTGGCGGTCAACGGTGGCTACCGGAATCCCGGCGGCTACAGCCTGTTCAATCACGGGCACAAGCGCGTCGGTGGTCATCGGCGAGATCAGGATTGCGTCCAGACCCTGCGCGATGAAGTTTTCGATGTCGGATGCCTGCTTGGCGGCGTCGTTCAGGGCGTCCGCGAAGACGATGGTTGCGCCAAGTTCGGCTGCGGCTGCCTCTGCCTCTTCACGCATGGTGACGAAGAAGGGGAACTGCAGACCGGGAACCGACATGCCAATGCGGATTGCTCCGTCGGCTGCTTCGCCACGACCGGCGGCAAATCCAAAAGCCGGCACCAGCAGTGCCAGAACGAGTGCGACAATAATCAGTTTTTTCATGGTAAGAAACCTCCTGTTTCCCTCATTGTCCCGTGCTCCCCGATGATTTGGGAGCGGACCGTCTGGAACCGGTATCCGGTTCCGTTGTCTGTCTGCCTGACGCGTCTGCGCCGAGCCATTGCACTACAATCGATTCCATCACCTCCTTATTGGTATCGTTGGTTTTTTCGTTGATGCGCAGCCCCACGCAGGTGGGGTCGGCGCTCCCCCTTACGCCCGCGGACCAAAGTGCTTCAGCAGCACCAGATCGTCGCGGTCGCTCTTGTTTGTAATGGTGACTCCCGACTTCGCGGCCTCGGCGGTCACAAATACCTCGTCTTCGGTCATCTGCCCAAAACGGATCAATGCCGGTGCGTTGATCGCCAGGGTTCCGAAGGAGCCATAGCCCTGCACCACGATCGCGCCGTACGGGCCCTCGTCCTTGATGGTCACGGTGCGTCCGGGCCGGACGGTGAGTTCCTTCGCCGAGAAGAACTCCGACTTGTAGACGATCCACTGCTCGTTGTACCCATCCGCCTCCATCTCGGCCTCGGCCTTCACCGGCTTGGGCGCCATGAAGCGGTTCTTGTGGAAATCCGGATCGACGTTCTTCTCCCAGTCGAGGAGGCTGACGTAGTAGTCGAGGTCTTCGCGCCGGTCCTTGGGAACGTCCTTCCAGAGCAGCTCTTTTGGCGTGTACACCTGCCAGACGAGGGACTCAAACATGGAGAAAACGTCTGAGGCGCGCTGCGGCTCGTAAGTGAGCATCGAGCCGGGCGCGTGCAGGATGCCCGGAGGCACGTCCCAGCCGGTCCCGGGCACCAGACGGTGTGCCTTGGAGAGATCGAGGATGCCGTTGTCGCCCTGCTCCCAGTTGGCCAGACAGCGCTTGATGTCGTCGGGCGTGGTGCCGGGGTTGAGGCCAAAAAAGGTGTAGGGAAACCAGCCGCCGTGGTTGTTCAGCTGCTTGGGAAAGTAGTAGGCCTCGGGCTTGCCAAGCTGCCCCACGTCGGCGGCGCGCTCGTCGGTATGGTGAATGTGGAAGGGCAGCGGCTCCTGGTTGTCGAAGTACTTGCTGTACATCACCCAGCCGCCGTGCTTCTTCATCACGTCGGCACCGAGGATTTCGGTGCCCATGAGCTCGATGGCGGTCTTGAGCTGCACCTTCTCCATGGAGTCGGTGGTGGCTCCTCCCGACACGGCGATGTAGCTGAGTCCCTCGTCCGGAGTGGTACCGGGGCCGTTATCCGCCTTGGTGGTGGACGAGAACCAGCGCTCATCGATCCCGCCGCGGTTGGCGCCGAATGCGTAATAGTCATTCGGGTGCAGCTTCAGTCGCTTACCCGGGATGCAGAACGATCGCGGCACCCAGGTGGGGGTGAGGCGAAAGATTCCCTTACCTTCGTTCAGTGCTCGTTCAACCAGTTGTCGTTCCATCGTCTGTTCTCCCATATTCAGTTTTGTATGATGTCCGCCACACCTTCGTGTTTCGAAACTGACTTGACGGACTGTCCCTTGAGCAGGGTCGGTCGGAACACCCTGTGCCTGTCTGATTCCTCAACTAACGTCTCTGCGTGGAGGATCTTCGAGAACAGATCCTCACACATTTCCTGCAACGGTTGCTCCACCGTGGTAATCTCGGGATGTACCATGCGCGTCAACGGGATTCCGTCCAGTCCCATGATTGACACGTCACCGGGAACATTGACTCCATGTGACGAAAACGCCTTCAGTACACCGATCGCCATGAGGTCGTTCTGGGCCCATACCGCAGTGCAATCGATGTTTCTCTCAAGGATAGACACCCCGGCGGCAACCCCCGATTCAAACGAAAAATCACCAACAAGGACGTGATCGTGAGGTATGTCTTCGCCCTTGGTGCGTACCGCAGAAACAAACCCTTCGAGTCTGTCGTGACACAGATCGACATTGCTCGGTCCGGTCACCACCACGATGCGTTCATGTCCGTGTTCACACAGGTGCTTTCCCGCAATGGCCCCGGCTTCCCGATTATCCAACCGGACCGTGAGTATCCGGTCGTCGTCCCAGACCCGATCAAACCACACAACCGGTACCTCGCTGTCCAGCACCCGATCGATCACCGTCGTCTCGTGTGACACCGGCGTGAAGATCAGGCCGTCGACGTGCCTGCGGATGAGGTTATCGACGAAACGCTGTTCGAGCGCCGGTTGTGACCGTGAGTTCCCCACCACCAGGCTGTACCCATGCTGCGCAGTGGTGTATTCGAGATGCCCGATAATGGACGCAAACGGTTCGTATAACCCGGGTACAACGAGTCCGATGAGCTTTCCGCTCTTGCTGCGCAAGCCGGAGGCCAGGAGATTGGGGCGGAAGTCGAGGGAAGAAATCGCACTCTTCACCCGCTCGGCGGTTCCGTGATCAACCGGAATGTTCCCGCTGATGACACGTGACACGGTCGAGATAGATACTCCCGCCATAGCTGCCACATCCTTCATCGATGCCACCGAATAGAACTCCTTGTTGTCGGCACATCCTCGCACATGATCCATGACAAGGATTGCACAAACGTTATCATGGGTTCTTCCACTTGTCAAAGGATTTCTTGCGCCCGCCGATCGAAAATCGATCGACGGACGCGGATGTGCCTCAAAATTGTTGCAGGTGAGCCTTAGATCATTGCCTTGGCGTTGGTGTCTTTCCACGCCCGGTCGCGCCCGCTGGCGAGCACCGCTTCACAAACCCGCTGGGTTTGCAGCGCATCCTCAAACGTCGGGCCAACAACCTTGCCGGATGTAAGCGATTGTAGAAAATCGACAACCTGGTGGGTAAAACTGGTTTCGTACCCTACGGACAGACCCGGCACCCACCAGTTACCCATGTACGGTTGATCCCCGTCGGTCACGTGGATGGACCGCCACCCTCGGACAATCGACTCGTCGGCGTGATCGAAGTAGGCCAGGCGATGGAGATCATGGAGGTCCCAGGCGATTGACGCGTGCTCACCGTTGATCTCGATGAAGTACTTTGCCTTGTGACCACGTGCGTATCGGGTTGATTCGAAGTTGCCCAGGGATCCGTTCTCAAAATCACAGAGGAAGACGCAGGCGTCATCGATCCCGACCGGTTGTGTCTTGCCGCTCTCGACGTGTGTGCGTTCCTTGATGAACGTTTCGGTTCGGGCGCACACCTTGGTGATCGGACCGTTCCACCACATTGCCGTATCGATACAATGGGCGAGGAGATCCCCCGTCACTCCGGAGCCGGCGGCGCCGACATCCAGCCGCCAGGTGCCCGGCCCGCCCTGCGGAAGGTCAGACGAGATTGTCCAGTCCTGCAGGAACTGCGCGCGAAGATGGAAGATCTTGCCAAGCTTGCCTGAATCAATGATCTGCTTCGCGAGGGTTACGGCGGGGATTCTGCGGTAGTTGTACCAGGTCATGTTGGGGACGCCGGCCTTCTTCACCGCCGCCACCATCCGCTCCCCTTCGGCTACGTTCATCGCGAGGGGCTTTTCGGTCAGCACCATTTTCCCCGCCTCGGCGGCGGCAATCGCAATCTCCGCGTGCATATTGTTGGGAACACAGATGTCGACCACGTCGATCTCGGGACTCGCGACGACCTTACGCCAATCTGTCTCGACCGCATGATACCCCCACCGTTCGGCGAAGGCCTCGGCCTTTTCGCGGTTTCGCGCGGACAGGGTGTGCAGCACGGGAATGTAATCCGTGTCGAACATCTTTGGTGCCAGGGTGAAGGCGTCCGAGTGCGTCTTGCCCATGAACCCGTATCCGATCATTGCGACGTTCAGTTTTTTCTTCTGCTTCATGGTGTGCTCCCTTACTCTTCCCAACCGTGCGCGTCCTGCACCGCGACCAGCGTGGAGAGGATGCTGTTCCACGTCTCCTGCTTCATCATGACCTCGTTGGGAAACATGCAGCCATCCCAACAGATGTGCTTGAACCGTTTTGTCAGTGCGCCCGACTCGTCGCGCAGCCAGAATCCGGCATGGTGCGGTACGTCGAGCTTCCCGTTGGGATCCGTGGGAAGACAGTGGCGCCCGGTTTTGTCGTGAGAGCCCGACCCAAACACCGACGCGTCGTTCTGCGCAACATGGAAGTCCATGGTCCAGGGACGCAGTTTGGCGGTCAGCTGTTTCAGCGCATCATCGAGTTTTCCGCGGTCGGACCAGTCGAAACCCTGCGGCAGAATTGCATCTTCCGGGGCGTTATATCCCAGCAGGTAGAGCAGCGTATGCGCCATGTCTGCCTGAAAGCCCACGGTCTTCGGGCGATTGACCAGCTCCATCAGCTCTACCATCCGGCGCCAGCTGTGCATCCCGCCCCAGCAGATTTCCCCTTCGGCGGCAAGCTGCTCTCCGGCAGCCTCTGCAATGTCGGCCGCGAGCGAAAAGGTCTCGGCGATACGCTTCTGATTGGCGTCCGGGTCCTTTGCCCACTCGGAGGGAGAGGCGGCAGAGTCGATTCGAACCACACCGTACGTTCGAACCCCCGTCTCACGCAGCCATCCGCCGATCGTGCAGGTCTTGCGGACCGCTTCCAGAAACTTCTTCTGCTCGGAAGGGTCTCCCATGGCCGAGCCACCACCAACCGGAGGCCAGACCGGCGCAATGAGCGTTCCCACCGCCAGACCGGCATTTGCGACCTTCTCGGCCACCTTCTTGATCTGGTCTTTGGTTGAATCGATGGAGATGTGGGGGTCCGCGATAAACAGATCGATGCCGTCAAACTTTCGACCGTTGGCCTCCGCGCCGGCGGTCAGTTTGAGCATGGTGTCCAGATCAATTGGCGGATGATCCGTTCCTGGTTCCTTTCCAACAACACCCGGCCAAGCCGCATTGTGAAGCTTTGGATACTTGTTACTCATCGTCGTACTCTCCTCTGAAAACGTTTGCAGGCACGGATTGTTTCGACTTGTGTGGTGCCGTGCATTCGCGTAGTGCCAAAAAAACCTGACCACCAGCTTTCGGTGGTCAGGTGAATCTTACAGATCGTTCATACGCCCTGAGCGAATGAGTTCCTTCTCAGCATTACCGACCGGTAACACTCGGAACCGTATCTGCCCACTCATCGAGGTCTTCGATCAACATCAATTCAGCGGACATGATCGTTTCCCGGGGAACCTCTTCACCCTGCAGCAGCCGAACCATGACCCGAACCGCTTCGGCCGACATGGCGGGGGGATAGGCAACGTTTCCGCGGAAGATGGTGTCGGGATTGGCCCGCATGTGATCCACAACCGACTGATCGGGTGCAAACGACATGATCAGACGGACATCGGTTCGGCCGGCGTTGTTGATTGCCTGCTCCTGTCCCATCGCTCCGAACGGATCGTGCGAATAGACCGCATGGATGGTGGGGTGAGCCTGCAGGACGTTTTCCATTGCGTTGAATCCACCTTCAATGGTGTTGGTGCCTTCAGAAACGCCGAGGATGCGAATATTGGGAAACTCTTCCCGCATGACTCTCTCAAAACCGCTCATGCGGTCATTGAACAGCGGGGTACCAACGGCCAGACCCAGGACGTACACGTTGCCCTCACCATTCAGGTACTCACCCATGTATCGGGCAATGTTCTCACCACCGCCGACGTTGTCGCCGGTGACGTACGCATCCCATTCATCCGTGTTCAGACCGCGGTTGACCACGACGGTCTTGGCGCCGGCGCGGCGGATTCGTTCTGCCGGTCCTGCCATGACGTTTCCATCATGGGTAGAAATGATCACGCCGTCATAATTGCCGGCAAGGATTACTTCCATGTTGTTGACCTGCACGTCGGTGCTGTCGGAGAAGTAGAACCGGAACCGGAAATTGGCCGGTGCTCGCTCGATCTCTTCCTCGAAAAACCGGTACAGGGTTCGATGGAAGGGATTGTTCATTGGAGACATGGCAACCGCAACCCGGAACTCCCCCTCTGCAGCCGCTGCTTCCCGGTCGCCTGCGGCAAACGCGCTCATTCCCACGATGAGAACAAGCATTACTACGATGTAACCTACCTTTTTCATACCCAACTCCTTACGAATAGCATATTTGAACCTGACATACGCCAGGATCGCTTCTCAATCAATGGCCTGCTCCTACGCAGACACAACCTTTCTCTGAAACAGAACAGCCAGCAGAATGAGCGCACCCTTAAAGAATCCTGTCAGGAAGGGTGAGATCTGAAACATGATCAACAGATTGCTGACCACCCCGATGATGAGCATGCCGAAGAACGTACCCAGTATCGTCCCCCGCCCACCGGATAGAGCCGCACCGCCGATTACCACCGCAGTAATCGCGTCAAACTCAAACATCATTCCCGATGTGCCCGGCAGGATCGCAGCCACGCGGGAGAAGTTCAGCAACGCTGCGACCCCAACGCAGAAACCGGTCAGTGTATACGCAGCAATCTTGACCTTGTCCGTGGCGATACCGGAGTATTTCGCCGCCATCTCGTTCCCGCCTACCGCGTAGGTGTACGAGCCAAACTTGGTATAGGTGAGAATGGCGGCCAGAATGAGTGCCAGGACCACCCAGATGATCACCGGATAGGGAATGGGACCGAGACTGCCGTTCCCAATTTCAGTGAACTCCGGCACGCGGCGGCCATCCACGGATACACCGTTGGTCACGAACAGCGTAATGGACCGTGCCATGATCCCCACTGCCAGGGTGACGATGAAAAACGGCAGGCGAAGCTTCGTAATTATGATGCCGTTGATAAACCCGATCGCGGTAGCCACGCCAAAACAGGCCAGAATCGCGACCCACAACGGCATATTCTCATTGCCCTGCAGGATCAAAAGGACCGTGCCTGACATCGCCACTACGTGACCGGACGACAGATCGATTCCGCCGGTGATGATGACAAAGGTCATCCCGAGCGCGATTACCCCAATGACCGAGGCATGGCGCAGAACCAGGAGTATGTTGTTGGCCGTCAGAAAGCGCGGAGCGATCAGGCCGGAGACCACGAAAACCACCACCGTGATGACGACGATGCTATACTCTTCCCAGACATGCTTTGTGGCCCGCAGAACCGGATTTGTTCTTGTTGCGGTCTTTTCCGTCATACAGCTTCCTTTTCTCTGACCCTGCAGATCCTTGAATGCACTGGCATCGTAACTGCCAGTGGAAATGCACGCGTGTGCATAGGCACTATACCACCGTTTGCTCCACCGCGCAACAAAAATCTTATTGAAATCGTCACAGATGCACGACTCCCACCTATGCGCGCTTTGCGACTTCCGATTTCATGAAGGCCAACCCGTCGCGAGCCAGTTGCTCCTCGCTCTGGTACATTCGGCGCCAGATTTTGGTAGCAGCGGCGAGCTCAGGCAGGGCCAGACCAAACGCCTCGATTACGTACCAGCCGTCGTACCCGATCTCGCTCAACGTATCGAAGTTCTCCGCCCAACGGACGTTTCCCGCCCCGGGCGTGCTGCGGTCATTCTCGGAGATATGTACGTGACACAGCACATCGGCACATGTCCGAATCGCCGCCGGGATGCTCTTCTCTTCGATGTTCGCGTGGAAGGTATCGTACATCACCCGACAGTGGGGATGGCCGACGTCACGAACAAAACGGGCAGAATCTGCGTGGGTATTCAGCAGATAGCACTCAAACCGGTTCAGGCACTCGAGGCCCAGCATCACGTCCACGCTGCCGGCATGTTCGGCTACCTGCCGCATGCTCTCGACTCCCCACTTCCACTCGTCGGCCGTGGGACCGTGCCCCGTGAAGTGACCCAGCGCGGAATGGTACGGCCCAACCAGGACCGTCGCGCCCACCTCCCGGCAGCAATCGAGCACGCGGCGGTTGTGCTCAACACCCAGCGCCCGCACCGCAGCATCCGGGCTGCTCGGATTGTCGTCGACTCCCCGGACCGTTACCGCCGTCCGCTCCAGCCCCAGATCGTCGAGACGCCGTCCCCACGCGGCATAGTCCAGATCCATATTGAACACCGGCAGCTCAACGCCGTCGTAACCCATCTTTTTCAGGGACTCGAGCACCGGCACCATCGACTCGTTCAACTCACCGGTCCACAGCAACAGATTCATTCCGAATTTCATGATCAACCCGCCTTCTTGTCCTTGATGTTAATCGCGCGCTGCACGATCTCGCTCTCGGTACGCTCATCACCGGTGAGAACACCGGTGATCTTTCCCTCATGCATGACAATAATCCGCTGGCAGATGCTCAGGACTTCGGTCATGTCCGAGGACACCACGATGATGGTCTTCCCTTCCTTCGTCAGAGCCTTGAGAATGTTGTAGATCTCGGCCCGTGCACCGACATCGATTCCTCTGGTGGGCTCGTCTACAATGAAGATGTCCGAATCCGCCAGAAGCCACTTGGCCAGAACAACCTTCTGCTGATTGCCACCGGAGAGGTTCTTGGTAAGCTGAGATGGGCCTCTGCACACGATCCGCAGTCGACGAATCATGTCCTCCGTCCTGGCTTTGACATTTCTTGCCGACAGAAAGAAACCCTTCTTTGACTTGATACGATAGACCAGATCGGCGTTCTCGGCGATGTTGCGCAGCAACACCAGACCGGAGGCTTTGCGGTCCTCCGTAGCGAATCCGAGGCCCGCGTGGATGGCAGCCTTTGCCCGCTTGATGGTAACCGGCTTGCCGTACAACAGCACGTCGCCCCGCTCGAACTTGCGCAGACCGAAGATCATTTCCATCAGCTCGGATCGGCCGGCGCCTACCAGCCCGCTGAAGCCCAGGATTTCTCCCCTGGCCACCGAGAAACTCACGTCTTTCAGAATGTCGCCGGTGATGTTCCGTGCTTCCAGCACAACGTCTGTCTGGTCGCCCGCGAACTCGTCGGGAACGGTATGCTCCACTTGCCTTCCGACCATCATTGCCGCGATGTCATCTTCCGACACATCCGCGACATCCCTGGTTGCCACAAGGTAGCCATCACGGAGCACCGTGACGCGATTGGCCAGGGTTTTTACCTCGCTGAGTCGGTGGGTCACGTAGATGATCCCGATCCCCCGTGCGGTAAGGTTTCTGATCAGTTCGAAAAGGATCGTGGTCTCTTTCTGAGTCAGCACCGCGGTGGGCTCATCCATGATGAGGATCTTGGCGTCAAAGGAGATCGCCTTGGCGATTTCGACCATCTGTTTCTGGGCAATCTTGAGCGCATTCACCTTCGCCGTCGGCTTGATGTCTATTTGCCCCAGCCGATCCAGGAGCGCCTTCGCGTCGCTGTTCATCTTCGGATAGTCAATAAAACCAAGCTTGTTCAGCGGCTCGCGGGTCAGGTAGATGTTCTGCGCCACCGTCATGTCCTCCAGCAGGTTGAGCTCCTGATGGATCATGGACACCCCTTCGTGCAGCATCGTTCGAGGAGTCATGTGCGAAATCTCTTTGCCCAGAATGGATATCGCTCCCTCGTCACGCTCGTAGGCGGCTGCGAGGATCTTCATCAGCGTCGACTTGCCCGCGCCGTTCTCTCCGCAGAGCGCAACGACTTCGCCGGTATTCAGATCAAAATTCGCTTTGTGAAGGACTTCCACACCAAAAAAGCTTTTGGAAATGCCCTTCATCTCAAGTAAAGTTTCCATATTACCCCCGTTACGGAATGCTCGCATCCAAAAAATCGATCAACCGGTCATGGCTCTGGCCGCAATCACAGCGGCACACCAGCCAGCAGTTTCTGAACCCTCAATCCGTCTCGCGCGGACGGTGAAAACGAGTGCGACGGCCGAGCGCCGGTGAGGCAATCGACGAAGTGCTCGTAGGTGGAGTACACCTTGGCAAAACGCACCGTTCTCGGTGCGTTCGCTCCGCGGGACGACGCCGGTCTCCGCGCCATCGTCAAAACGTCTTTCGTTCCGGCGGCGATCACCTCCGCGGACCCCTCGTCGCCCTCCACCCGGGCGTATACTTCATTCACGTACCCGCTTTCTGCGTAGCCGCCGGAGACAACTCCTTCGGCTCCCGATCGGAACGAAACTCGGGATACGAAGCGATCGTTCAGATCGCAGGAATAGCCGGACTCAACCGCTTTCGACCGGTCGGCAACCACGCTCGCCTCGGTCTTGATCGACCGGATGTCGCCGCCGAGTTGCAGAGCCACGTACAGCAGGTGAGAACCGAGGTCGCGAAACGCACCGCCGCCTCCATGGCTGGAACTGATCCTCCACAGCCAGCGGGGATCGTGCCACCACTCTCCCCAGACGGTACTGATGATCCACGACTGCCGGTATTTCAACTCAACCGTTCGGATCGTGCCGAAGACACCGTTGCGCACCGCTGCAATCAACCCCCATATGGCCGGGTAGTTGATCTTGGAGAAGTTCACCACAACCGGAACGGCCAGCTCGTCCTGGAGCTGGACCAGATGATCAGCCTGGAACACGTCGGTGGTGAACGGCTTTTCTATGAAGGCAGGGACCCTGCTCTGCAGCACCGAAAGCGCCACCGAGTACTGCTGACTGTCTGCCACCGCGACGGAGACCGCGTCCGGCCCGGTTACCGACACCATCTGATTGACGTCCGAGAACCACTGAGGAACACCGCACTTCTCGGCCGTCGCGCGGGCGCGCTCCGGCGAGCGGTCATACACCCCAACCACGGACACGTCCGGCATGGCTGAGAACCGTGATATGTGATACTGCGCCATGCTGCCGCTTCCCGCCACGGCGATCTTCAGCGGAGACCCAGCCATCACGCCGGTTCCTTTCGCGGCACTCGCGCGATGCCGGTGGATTGGCGATCGACGTAATCGGTGTCCAACCAGACGGTGGTTGGTTCGGAACGGATTCCTTCAACCACATCAATGATCATGTTGGCAGCCGTCCACCCACTCTTCTCGATTGGGTTCTGTACGGTTGACAACGGCGGAAACGCATCCTGAGCGGGGTGAAGATCGTCGTACCCAACAACGCTCATGTCCTCCGGCACGTTGATGCCGTGTTCTTCGCAGTATGCCAGCACACCGAGGGCGGAACGGTCCGAAGCGGTCATGATCATTGTGATATCAGGATCGTCCCGCAGTAAGGTTTCGCAGCACCGGTAGCCGCTGGTACGGGAGAAATCACCGTCGCACACAACGCCCACAATACCATGCTCCGAGCAGAGTTTCTGGAACACGGCAAGTCGGTCCTGTCCATTCTTGAACCGAAGATCTCCCGCCACGTACCCAATTTGTTGGTGTCCCAGCTCGACGGCACGAGCGAAGGCTTTTCGCATACCGGGCTCCGGCAAGGAGTCCACCCCAAACATGCCGTCGTGGTAGTTGTTGATAAACACAAACGGCAACCCTTCGGCGTCCAGGTATTCGTATCGATCGTACATGGCGGGGGTTACCGTGAATAACAGGCCGTCAACGGATCGCCCCGATACCAGCTGCGCGAGCATCTCTGCGGTGGTGTTCTCACGTTCGAGAATAATCGTCACGAAATACCCTCGTTCCTCTGCCGCCACAACGACACCATCGAGCACCGCCGGGAAGTACGCCCTTGAAAACGGAGGAAACGACGCGTACCGCGGCACCACCATTCCGATGGCGCCGGCCCGATTACGGGCGAACATCGCTGCCTGCCGGTTCAACACGTAGCCGAGCTCGACCGCGGCCGCCCGAACCCGCGCTTTCACCTCGTCCGAGATCAGTGGCGAATCATTCAGCGCCCGTGAAACGGTCGACTCTGCGACTCCCGCCTCGCGGGCAACATCCGCTCGTGACGATTTGGTATTACTCATGCCGCCACATTACCGGAAAGGACCCCATCGGTTCCACTCGGTGCGATGGGGTCCCACGACCCACGCGGGGTCTTTCAGGCTCCAAATGAGATCCATTTCTGGCTGCTTGCGCCGCTTTTGATCACCGTTTCGATGAACTGTACGCCGCGCGCACCGTCTTCCACGGTTGGGAAGTCGAGATCGTCCGCGTCGCGCTGCGCCTGACCTCCGGCCGCCAGAATGGCGAGTGCGGCACCACGGTAGACGTTTGCGAACGCCTCGAGAAACGCTTCGGGATGCCCCGGCGGGATTCGCGTCGCCCGCTTGGCCGCTTCACAGAGATACCCGTTGCCTCGCTTCAGGATCTGCTCGGGGGCACCGAGCGGCTTGAAGTGCAGATAGTTCGGGTTTTCCTGGTGCCAGGTCAGACTCGCCTTCTCTCCGTATACGCGAATGCGCAGATCGTTCTCTTCCCCGGCGGAAATCTGGGATGCAAACAGGATACCCTTCGCGCCCGAGGTGTAGTGCAGCAGCACGTTTCCGTCGTCGTCGAGTCTGCGGCCGGGCACAAAGGTGGTGACGTCCGCGCACACTTCAGCGATCTCGAGCCCGGTGATGGTGGCCACGAGATTCTCTGCGTGAGAGCCAATGTCGCCAATGGCCCCGGCGACTCCGGATCGCGCCGGATCCGTTCTCCATTCCGCCTGCTTCGCACCCTGCTCTTCCAGCTTGGTCGCCAACCAGTCCTGGTTGTACTCAACGATTACCTTGCGGATCGCTCCGAGGTCGCCATTGCGAACCATGTGGCGCGCCTGTTTGACCATGGGGTATCCGGTGTAGTTGTAGGTGACCGCAAATACGCTTCCCGCCTTCTTCACCGCTGCAACCAGGTCAGCCGCCTCCTGCGAGGAATGGACCAGGGGCTTGTCACAGATGACGTGAAACCCCGCCTCCACGGCCGCTTTCGCGACCGGATAGTGCATGTGATTTGGCGTTACAATCGAAACCGCGTCGATCCGTTCTCCCGGCGGGAGCTTCGACTCGCGCTCCAGCATCTCCTGCCAGGTACCGTAGTTTCGATTCTCGGGCAGGCCGAGGTCTTTCCCCGACGCCCGCGCCTTTTCCGGTGTTGAAGAGAGTGCACCGGCAACCAGCTCGAACGTCCCGTCGAGCCACGCCGCGTTGCGATGAACGGCCCCGATGAACGCGTCACGCCCACCGCCGACCATACCAAGCTTCAGTCGCTTTCCTCCGCTACTCATCTGGTTCCTCCTCGGCTCTGCCTGTGTTCCTGTGAGCTACTTCTCGAATGCCGAATCGAACGCCTGAGCCGATGGTTTGAAATCGACCTTCCGCGAGTATTCCGCCGACTCGGTTGCGCCGTGTACGCGGTCCATTCCCGAGTCCTCCCATTCCACGGACAGAGGTCCGTTGTATCCCACGCGGTTGAGCGCGCGAATGATCGCCTGGAAGTCGACGTCGCCACGACCGACCGACCGAAAGTCCCAGCCGCGCCGCGCGTCACCGAAGCCAAGGTGGGAAGCAAGGATTCCCGACACGCCGTCCAGCGTTGTGGCAGCGTCCTTCATGTGCACGTGGAAGATGCGATCGCCGAAACGGTCAACGAACTTTGCGGGATCGACGAATTGCCACTGCAGATGACTCGGATCGAAGTTGAATCCGAACGCCGGGTGGTGATTTACCGCCTCCAGGGCGCGCTCAGCGGTATGGATGTCGTAGGCGATTTCGCTCGGATGGACTTCCAGACCGAACTTCACGCCTTCTTTCTGGAACACATCGAGAATCGGGATCCATCGCTTGGCGAAGTCCTCGAACCCTGCGTCAACAACGCTTGGAGGGGTTGGGGGGAAGAAGTAGAGCTTTCCCCAGATGCTGCTGCCGGTGAAACCGGAAACCACCTTGACTCCGAGCTTGGCCGCCGCACGGGCGGTATCTTTCATGAACTCGGCTGCCCGTTGGCGAACGCCTTCGGGGTCGCCATCGCCCCATACCGAAGGGGGAAGGATCGCCTTGTGCCGGGAATCGATCTCGTCACACACCGCCTGCCCGCCGAGGTGGTTGCCGATGCAGAACACCTGAAGTCCGTTCTGTTCGAGGATCTGTTTGCGCTCGCGAACGTATCCGTCGTCAGCCACCGCCTTCTCGACGTCAAAGTGGTCTCCCCAGCATGCCAGTTCAAGACCGTCATACCCCATTTTTTTCGCTAATGGTGCCAGCTCTTTAATCGAAAGATCAGCCCATTGCCCCGTGAATAGCGTGATCGGACGTGCCATCTCTGCCCCCCAAGGTTTGTGTGTTGCACGGGCATCGTACCGACCAGTGGCCGTGCACGCGCGTGCACAGCCACTATACCACCGTTTGCTTCAGCACGCAATCAAAATCTTCTCAAAAGGGTCACGAATTCATACGCTGGAGCGGACTCGACTGCGGGTTGCTATCCGTTCTCGGCGTCGATGCCCTCGATCATCTCCTCGAACCAGCGCTTCGCGTCGGCCACGGCGCCGGTGTCTGACTCGCCGCGGTTCCACATCTCGATCAGAAACGGGCCGCCGTAGCGGTGGGTGTGCAGAATGCGAAGCATGCGGGGGAAGTCAACGCAGCCGCTGCCGAAGGGGACGTCGCGGAACTGGCCAGGGGAGTCACAACTCACCGCGATAGTATCCTTGAGGTGGACGGCGGCGACGAAACCGAGGGAGAGCCCAAGGTCGAGTTCTTCGGCGGCGTTGTCGTTCCAGGCGGAGAGGTTGCCGAGGTCGGGGTAGACGGTGAACCACGGTGAAGGGATCTGGCTTCGGTACCAGTGGAAGCGCGAGATGGAGCTCATGAGTTTCGTGTCCATGATCTCCATTGAGAGCATGACGCCCTTCGCTTCGGCGTAGCGAACCACGGCTTTGAGATTGTGCAGGAAGCGGTCGCGGGTGTCGGCGTCCGAGGGCTCGTAGTAGACGTCGTAGCCGGCGAGCTGGATGATGCGGATCCCGAGGTCGTCGGCGAGATCGACGGCGTTCCGGATGAGGGCGATGCCCGCGGCTTCGGTCTCCGCGGTCTTGCTGCCGAGGGGGAAGCGACGGTTGCCGCTGAGACAGATGGATGGGACACGCACCCCGGCGTCGCGGCGTGCCCGGTCGAAGGCGCGGCGCTCGTCGCTGCTCCAGGTGAGGCGGGCGAGGCGGGCATCGGACTCGTCGATCGACATCTCCAGGAAGTCAAAGCCGAGCTCCCGCGTCCGGGCGAAGAGCGCGGGCCAGTCGCCGGCGGGAAGCGCCTTCTCGTAGATGCCGAGCGGGCAGTCAGCGAGCCGGTACATGATCCCTCCACACCGGCACCATCGCCGAAACCGCCTGATCAAAGCGCGCTTGCGCGCGCTGGAGTGCCTCAGTTCGAGCCGGGTTGGGTGTGTAGGTGCGGCCGGTTGAGGTCATGGCGGCCATTGCGTCCTCGTAAGAGGCGAACTCGCCGACGCCCACCGCGGCGCAGATGGCGGCTCCGAGGGCACCGAGTTCGGTAGCCTGCGAGACGCTTACCGGGATCCCGAGGGCGTCGGCAAAGAGCTGCATCCACACCGTGGATCGCGTGGCTCCCCCGGCAAAGCGGACCTGCTTCGGACGCGGGGCGACAGACAGGAGCCGGTTGAGGTGTCGCTGGTGCTGAAAGACCACGCCCTCGTAGACCGCGCGGATAATCTGGTCGCGAGTGGTTCCCGCCTGCAGCCCCCAGAGCGTGCCGGTAGCACCGGCGCCCATATCGTCGCCAAAGAGATAGGGAAAGAAGGTCACCGGAGTGTCCGGGGTTCGCTCCACCACGGCGTTGCAGTAGGTGAACCGCTCGGCCTCAGGGATATCCGGCAGCATCGCACCGATAAACCACTCGAGATTGCTGGCAGAGGTTGGGCTCGCCTCGTGGATCATCCAGAAGCCGGGTACGCAGTGCGCCTGGATGACGTAGCGGCCCGAAGCGGCGCGCAGGGCGGAGATATCGCGGGTGACAAACTCGCTGATGCTCCAGGTGCCCACCACGGCGGTCATCTCGTCGGGAGACTGAAGGCCGGTGGAGAGGGCGCAGGCGTTGACGTCGAAGAGGCCGCCGACAACGGGCGTCCCTTCGCGCAGGCCGGTGGCGCGTGCCACTTCGGCAGTTACCTTTCCCGCCACCGCGTGGGAGTCATGGACGTCGGGGATGGCGCCTGCAATCTCGGGGATGCCGAGGAAGTCGAGCACGTCGCCGTCGAGGCGGCCTTCCACGTTGTTCCAGAACCCGGTACCGGAGATGTCGGTCTTTTCCGTGGCGGCTACGCCGGTGAGGAAGTAGCGAAGCAGATCCTTGGCGAGGAGGATGCGGTGAATGCGCCGGTACTCGTCGGGCAGCTTCTCCTTGAGCCAGACGAGAATGGTGGCGGTGTGCGCCGCCCAGAGCGGCTGGAGCACGCGCGCGTAGACCTCGGCGTCAAAGCGCGGATCGGCGAGCAGCCGGTTGGAGACGGCGAGGCTTCGCGTATCGGTGGAGATGATGCCGCGGCCAAAGCTGCCGTCCTGATGGAGGATGTAGACGCCCTTGCCGTGCCCGGTGGTTGCCACCGCGGCGATGTCGCCACCGGTAACCCCGGCGTCGGCGAGCGCACCCGCAACCGCCTCCATGGTGAGGCCGCGGGTCTCTTCCACGTCGCGCTCAGACTGCCCCGCCGTTGTGCTGATGAGCCGCGTCCGCTTCCCGCAGCTGCCCAACTCCCGCCCCGCCCGATCGAACACCGACGCCTTGACGACGGTGCCGCCGAGATCAATTCCCATGAAATGTGCCATGGCTCCCGAGTATACGGTATGCCGGGTGAGGGTGCAAC
>REDM01000059.1 GCA_007693485.1 Spirochaetaceae bacterium | reverse complement strand
GCGCGATATGCATTTCATACGTTCAGTATGAACGGATGGGCGCTGTCCGGCAAGGAGCTGTACTCGTTCAGGAGCTGTATGTTTCCCGGCGTCAGCTCAGGTCACCCGAAGAAGTGCGAAGGTAACAGCGCTCTCGATGACTGCTCAATGTGAATGAAAAGTGAAAATTTATGCGCATTGGGGTTGACCGCTCGGGGTTCCGCAGGTAGCTTCCCAAACATGAGCGTTAAGGTTTGCTTTTTATGTGTATGCATCGTGACGCTTGCAACATCGCCTCTGGTCGCGTACGAACCAGAGTGGGTCGACGCCATCGTTACCAGCGAAGCGATCGCGCGACGTGATGCAGCGTATATGTCGGTTGTGTCTGCAGGGCTCATGGAACCGGAGCGCGGAACCGAAGACGCGATCCGCCTGGTTCTGTCCCTGGCAGAAGGAACACGATTCCAGCAGAGGATGCTTGATGCAAATCCTCACGACCCGGTAACGCTGGGAGAGTTCGCGTTCATGTTGATGCTCTCCCACGAAGTTCCCGGTGGGGTCTGGTATCGCCTGTTTCCCGGGCCGAGATACAGCGTCAGAGAGCTGCGGGCTCGGCGCATCATCTTGGAGCCGGGTTTGCCGAGTCACGTCGTCGATGGCGATCGCGCCTTCCGGATTGTGACGCGCCTGGTTGCAATGGAGGGCGAGATATGAGGCCGGTGCGAGGTATGCGGCGTTGGATGCTCACGGCCGTGGCATTACTGGTTGCGGCACTTCCGGTCGCTCAGCTTGGAGCCGTCGACTTTGGTGGTCGGCTTCGCTCGCAGGTTGATTTCTCGCAAGACGACGATACCCGCGCTCAGTTCAAACTTGGAGCGTGGGCAGCATTTGAACCGGCGCTTGCCGGTGATGCGACTGCCCAGTTCCTCATCGAAGGCACCCTGTTGACGGTAACCGATACGTACACCATAGCCGACCTGGAGTATCTTCGCGCGGGTTTGGTACTGCCGGGGACGCTGGGGCCGAGATCGGTACTGGGAATCGAAGCGGGACGCTACCAGCTCGCCGACGCAACCGGCCTGGTCATTGATCACCGAATCGATGGGCTCCAGGTGATTCTCGATGCTCCGTGGCTTACGTTCAGAGCAGCGGCCGGGCATTCAGGTCTGCTGCTCAAGGATAATGCGACGATTCGCATGTCGGCGTCTGACCTGGCAGATCTTCTTGACGACGACACCATTACGGCTTCACCACGGATCGTCCTGCTCTCTGAAGCACGGTTTCCGGAGTTGATTGGCCGGAACAGTCTGGTGACCGGCGGCGTCGTTCAATTTGATCGCCGGTCGGGAGACGGGGACCGGATTGATACTCAGTACGGGTACCTCGGGCTGGACGGCATCATCGCGCGCAACCTGTACTACGACGCGGTCGGTGTGATCGGAGGGGTTCAGTACCGCGAGAATGCTGGCGATGACGCGCGTACCGGTGTTGCCGTCGCGGGGCTGGCGAGACTTACCCATTTCTCTCCCGTGGCGCCCGGCGCGATCGTTCAGCTGACCACTCTCTACGCGTCGGGATCCGACTCGACGTTTGATTTCTACACTCCCATCACACAGCCCGACACCGGACTTCTTGAGGTCACGGCGTTGTCCGACTTGTTTCTCGCCTCACTGGATCTTTCCTTTCAGCCGCTCGCCCGCCGATTTGGCGACGGTTTTCCGCAGCTGGCCCTTGGGGCCTACGGTGCGGGAGTCTGGAACGCAAATGTTGGCACGGCAGACTCGTACCGTGGATCGGAACTTGGACTGCGGGTCACCGCACGGCCATTCTCCGACCTCGGCGGTTCAGTGCGGTTGGCAAGCTTTCTGCCCGACGACGGTGAAGCGCGATTCTCCGGGCGGATAGAGATCAGCACCAGTTTCTAGGAGTGTTCCATGGTAAAACAACTGTTCCAATCCATAGCGATGGGTACGACTCTTCTGGTGTTCGGTCTCGCGTTTCCATCGACCATCGGCGCCTTGACGTCCGAGATCCGGTCGATCGACGGACGAGTCGACGTGAGGCTTCCCGGACGGCAGTGGCAGCCCGCAGAAATCGGCATGCAGATTCCAGTGGCCGGAGAGATCTCCACCAGTTTTGGAGCCGAGGCGGTTCTGGCCCTTGGTGATGTCGCCGTGTTGCGCGTGCGTCCACTCACCAGAATGCGCGTCGATGAGTTGATCGAACGTGACGGTACGGTCGACAGCGAGCTCTTCCTGCAGGTTGGGCGAGTACGCGGCGAGGTGCGAAGCGCCGAGGGTCTGCGTGCAGAGTTCCGCCTTCGCAGTACCCAGGCTGTGGCCTCGGTTCGCGGCACCGATTTTGAGTTCGACGGAACCACGCTCGAGGTATTCTCGGGATTGATGGGGCTCGCCAACCGGTTTGAACGAGAGGTCTCGGTGAGCGCAGCCGAACGAAGCACGGTCATCGGCACGGCTCCGCCGACCCGGCCGTTGATCGAGCGACTCGACCGCGCGCGTGTAGCGTGGATTACGCCCGGATCCCCCGGGGAGGCCACGCCTCGGAACCTGGTTTTTCGGACATCCCCGGCGACGGGCCGCATCATTTTTGATGTCATTGTGGAGTAGCAGCGATGAAGTTCAGTACACAGAATAGAGAGACTCACTTCACGAGCGGACAGGCCATCTCACGGCCGGCACTCTTCCTGGCCCTGCTCACCGCGGTTCTCACGCTCGGTTCGTGCGTCTGGGGCATGAACGCTGAAGAGCAATCGGGACGCATCTCGATTTCCGTCGGCGGATCCGGAGGAATCGGAGCCATGGACCTTTCGGTCTTCGATCGCGTGACCTTCTTCGTTGCCACCGCCGACTCCTTCCGCCGTGTTGACCCGGTCATCAGTTTTCGGGAGGATGATTCGGCACAGCGGGAGATAGCGTTGGACAATTTCAGTGAGTTTCAGACGGCAACCGCTGTGACGTTCTCCATAGGTGAAGTCATTGCCGCCTTGGGGCAATTGGTGCAAATCCCGGGTGGCCAAGCGGTGAGTTACAGTGGAGCGGCGTTGCCGGAGGTCGTCTCATTCGAGAATCTCGACACAGACCGGGATTTTCTCGTGTGGATTGACGCTACCGAAAACGTGGATTCCGGATCCCCGCGGCTTGGATACGCGGTCGTCCGAGTCCGCGCAGGGGTAGATACCCGTGTCACAGTGACGATTCCTGCTGACGATGGTTTTCAAGAGTTCCTCGAGTTCGTGTATTCGAGCTATATCGTTCCCATCACGCCATTCGCCATTGGCGACATTGGACCCGCCGGTGGCCTCGTCTTCTACGTAGACGAGGCGGGAGACTTCCCGTGGACGTATCTGGAAGCAGCCCCTGCGGGGTGGTCGGGTGATCCCGAAGACCCGCAGTTATCATGGGAGAACATCACGAGCACCGATGTTCCCGATGCAGAACAAGCGGCGATTGGAACGGGCGCCGCGAACACCACCGCAATTATCGCCGCACTGGGGCCAGAACGCGGTTTTGCGGCCCATGCTGCGGGTGAGCTGGATCTGAACGGATTCGATGATTGGTTCTTACCGTCGCTGGATGAATTGAACATGCTGTACCTGAATCTTCAGGATCAAGTTGTACCCCTGGGCGGACTTTCTGCAGTTCGGTACTGGAGTTCAACTCAGCACGCACAGTCGATAGCCCGATACCTGAACTTCGCGGATGGAACATCTGCGCTTGGCTCGAAACCCAGCCAACACCGAGTCCGCCCCGTGCGTCGCTTCTGAAGCGGCGGGCCTGGCCGTCAGGCCGGGTCAATCTCGCTGCCGTTTCCGCCGCCGGCTTTTACGCGGTACATGGCGCGGTCGGCGCGGTTGATCAGCAGCTGTGCGGTCTCTTCGCCGTTCAGTTCGGCCACGCCAATGCTCACCGATTTTACCAGTGGGCCGGTTGCGGTGGATGTGGGCATCTCGTCGCTACAGCCCTCGGCGTCAGGAACCGCGTGATCGCGAACGCCGGCGCGCAACGGCGGGATGACGCGCTTCTGCTCTATGCCCTCGCGGATCCGTTCCGCGGTGAGGCGGGCCTCCGTGGCGTGGGCTCCCGGCAGGATCAGGGCAAACTCGTCACCGCCAATGCGGCACGGGTAGTCGCCGCCGCGCACGTTCGCGCGGATGATCGCGCCTACGATGCGCAGAACCGTGTCGCCGCACGCATGCCCGCGCGAGTCGTTGAGCTGCTTGAATCCGTCCAGATCTACGTAGACCAGCGACAGCGGCTTCATGGTCGCGCGGGCGTGATCGATGGAGGTGGGCAGCACGCGATCGAAGAACCGGCGGTTGTAGAGACCGGTCAGCTCATCGGTCATCGACATGCTGGTCAACTCGGCAGCGCGGCGTGTCAGGCCGGAATGTTCGGTGCGCAACCGCCTGACGCGATCGGCAAGGGCAAATGAATAGAGAATTGCCTCGATTGCCGCCGCAGCAAAGAACCCGTAAGTGGTGAGGTAGTTGTGGGGGACTACACCCAGACCCCGAAGCGCGAAGACGTTTACGCTGACCAGAAGGACCGTTGAGG
>REDM01000195.1 GCA_007693485.1 Spirochaetaceae bacterium | reverse complement strand
TGCTGGGCGCTCTGATTGGCTACCTGGTGGGGATCGAGATCATCATCGTGGGAGCGGCCTGTATGGCAGTGGGCTTTCTCTATAACGGCGGGCCCCTTCCGCTGTCGCGCACCCCGCTGGGTGAGCTCTTCGCCGGCGGCTTTTTGGGCTTTGTGCTGGTGACGCTCTCCTACTACGTGCACACCCGATCGCTCGATCCCGGCGCCGTGCTGATTGGACTACCGTCGTTTCTGCTGGTTGCATCGATTCTGACCGTGAACAACACCTGCGATCTGGACGGCGATCGCGCTGCGGGGCGATGGACGCTCAGTATCGTACTCGGTCGCCGCGGCGGCGAGCTGGTGGTTTATCTGCTCGGCGCAGCCGGATTCGGTCTCGCGCTTGCGCTTGGTGCGGTTGGCGTTCTTCCGCGCTGGACCATGGTCCCCCTGGCGGTTGCAGCCATCCTTGCGGCGCGCGAGTACCGCGGCATGCACCGGCGTGGCTACTCGCACGAGACCAAGGGACCCTCCATGGGTTCGATTTCTCGCGTCTTCCTGCTCTATACCGTTGCCATGGTGTCTTCACTCGCAATTTCTCTCATCTTCAGTTGACAGATCCCGCCCCATCCCTCAGGATGGGGCGACCCAATGATCAAATATCTACCCACGTACCTGGAGGCTCCGCATGATCAGTATTCCCGAGTTGGTCACCTTTGTTGTCTATTTCATCTTTCTGATGGGAGTCGGCTTCTACTTCTACAAAAAAACCGTCAACCTCGAAGACTATCTGCTGGGTGGGCGCAACATGGGCAAGTGGGTGACCGCCCTCTCCGCCCAGGCCAGCGACATGAGCGGCTGGCTGCTGATGGGGCTTCCCGGTGCCGTGTTTCTGTTTGGCATCAATCAGAGCTGGATCGCCATCGGGCTTTTCATTGGAACGGTGATCAACTGGATTCTCGTGGCCCCGCGGCTGCGGCTGCACACCGAGTACAGCAATTCGATTACGCTTCCGTCGTTTCTGGAGAACCGGTTCCGCGATCCCACCGGGCTGATCCGCATCATCTCATCGATTATCACGCTCTTCTTCTTCACCATCTACGCGTCGTCGGGGCTGGTGGCAGCGGGCAGACTGTTTGAGTCGATGTTCGCGGTAGATTTCCAGACCGCTGTCATCATCGGTGGAGCGATCATCGTAGTCTACACCTTTCTCGGCGGTTTTCTGGCCGTCTGCTGGACCGACCTGCTGCAGGGAACGCTGATGTTTGTTGCGGTGATTGTGGTTCCGCTGGTTGCCCTCGTCTCCGCCGGCGGGTTTGAGGGAATTTCGGTGGCCATGGCCGAACGCGGGATCTCGGCGTCGATCATTCCCGGCGGGGCCCTGCCGCTGATTGCGATTATCTCGACCATGGCGTGGGGGCTGGGCTACTTTGGACAGCCGCACATCCTCGCCCGCTTCATGAGTATCCGCTCCGTGAAAGAGCTTCCGCGCGCCACGGTCATCGCCACGGTGTGGGTCGCGTTTTCCCTGGGGTTTGCGCTCTTTGTGGGGATGGTGGGAATCCCGCTCTTTCCGGAGCTGAGCGGCCCCGAGGCAGAGACCGTTTTCATCCGGATGATTCGAAGCAGCTTCTCGCCGTGGATCGGTGGGATTCTGCTTGCAGCCATTCTCTCCGCAATCATGTCCACCATCGACAGCCAGCTCCTCGTCTCGTCCTCAGCGCTCACCGAAGACATCTACAAGCGCTCCATCAACCGCGAGGCGGGAGAGAAAAAGCTGATGTGGATTGGTCGCGCCAGTGTGATTGCGATTTCGATCATCGCCCTGGTGCTCGCCATCAATCCGCAGAACACCATCCTCGGACTGGTCTCCTACGCGTGGGGCGGGTTTGGCGCGGCGTTTGGCCCGGTGATTCTGATGGCGCTCTTCTCTCGCAAGACCACCTGGCACGGCGCGCTCGCCGGCATGGTCACCGGGACGGTCGTTCTGGTACTGTGGGAGCGGGTTGGATTGGGCGCACAGATGTACGAGATTGTACCGGGCTTCATCGCCAACTTCATCGCGATTGTCATTGTGAACCGGTTTCAAACGCAGCAGGATCCCGAGGTTATCGCGGCCTTTGATCGGGTGGAGGCGGAGTTGAGGTAGACCGCTTCGGCTTCCTGGTGGCGGTCGGCGGACTGGGAACGTCCGCCGCCATCACCACCTTGCCGTGCAACACGCAGCCCTCGGCGCCGGGCCGGCAGGTGAGGTCGCGCCGGGAGCAGTGGTCGCGGTCAACCAGATAGCGGCAATAGAAGCTCACTCAAACTTGCCCCGCACATCAGCAAGCGCGTCGGCCATCGCCTTCTCGCCGCGCTCGACCATCTCCTTCTTTCGTGTCATGTCGTGGTAACTGAACCCCTTGAGGTCGGGCCGTACGATGCAGTCGGCATAGGAGAGGCCCTTGGCGCTGGTTGCCGTCATGAAGAGCGCCATGCTGCGTGCCATCACGTCCAGAATGTGCTCGGGCCGCTTCTCTCCGCTGTAGGCGTCGGCGTTGAGGTCAACCGCAATGACGTACTCGGCTCCCATCGAACGCGCCACGTCTGCCGGCACCGCGTTCAGTACGCCACCGTCCACCAGCACCTGGTCTTCGGTTTCTACCGGCACAAACACGCCCGGGATGCTGCAGCTTGCGAGCACCGCATGGCTCACGGGTCCCGAATCGATGATCACTTCGTTGCTCGAGACCAGGTCAACCGCAACCGCGGCGAAGGGGATCTCAAGATCTTCGATGTTGGCGTGATTAAGAACCTCATCGATCATGTCCCGAAGCCCTTCCGGCTTGACCACCCCGAGCTTGGGGAAGGTCGGCTGCACGAAGTCCCTCCACTCGATGTCAAAGGCCAGGTCGCGGATGTCGGTCCAGCTCTTGCCGGCACAGTAGAGCGCGCCGATGAGACTCCCAACGCTGGTTCCCGCGACAAATTTCGGTCTGACCTTGGCCTCGTGCAGACTCTTGAGTACCCCGATGTGCGCAAAGCCGCGAACGGCACCGCCGCCGAGTGCAAGCCCCAATGAACGCTTCTTCCCAAACACTGCTGATACTCCTGTTGCTTACTGCCCTTCTGCAACGATATCGACAAACCAGCCGGGAACCTTTGTCGGACGCCCGGCAGCCGGATCAAAACAGCCGTGGCGGGTATGTGCGGTTGCGCAGACCACGCCCTGCATGTCGGTGACGGTGTAGCTTACTTCAAAGCTGGTGTGCTTCATCTTTTCTACCGTCACCGTTACGGTGCACGAATCCTGCAGCATCAGCGGTTGCCGATAGGTGCACGACGCATTCACTACAAGGAAGATCGGCCCACCCTGCATGTGACGTTCAAACTCGCCGCCCATGAGACGGACTCGAGCCGTCTCAAGGAAGGTGAAGAACTCGGCGTGGTTGACGTGGCCGTACGCGTCGAGATCGCGAAAGCGCAGAGGGATGGTGATGGAAAACGTCTTGAACGTCATGGTGTTGGCGCAAGCGTACGCCATCGGATGACGCTGGTCAAGCCGGCGGGTTGGTCTGCATGGCGAAGCTGGACTACATCGCGAAGTTTTCGAAACGGATGCGCGACGGTTTTACTCCACGGGAACGCAGCGAACGAATGATCGCCTCCATCTGCGGGACCGGACCACACAGATAGTAAAGCGCGTTTGCCGGCAGGTTTGCCTTCGACAGGGAGGTGGGGTCGAGTCGCCCCTTCTGCCCCGGCCAGTCCGGATCTCGTGACACCACTGCCGTCCATTGAAAGCCTTCCAGCTTCTGGGCAATCGCGTCAAGCTCGCTCGCGCAGAACAGATCGGCGGCGTGCCGAACGTTCCAGATCAGCGTGATGGGTCGCGACTCGGCGCGCAGATCCAGGGTTCGAAGCATCGCCAGAAACGGAGTGATACCAACACCGCCGGCCAGAAACACCAGCGGCTGCTCGACGGGCACCCGGTCGATGGCGAAGAGGCCGTACGGTCCATCGACCGCCACAGGATCGCCGGGTTGAATGGCGTTCATCCGGGCCGTCCAGTCACCCAGCGTCTTGGCGGTGAAGGCAATTTCGCGCTCGCCAGCGGACCCGTTGGCCGCGGCGGGCGAACTCAGGGTAAAGGGGTGTTCGTCGCGACCTGCCCGTCCTCGAAAGAATGCGAAGTAGGCAAACTGTCCGGCACGGTTCTTCCATTCCCGGCTGGCCGGCGGCTGCATGCGCACGGTCCAGATATCGGGTCCATCTTCAGTGACGGCGGTGACGGTGAAGGGCGTACGCCTGATGCGAAATGGCCGAATGAACTTATGCTCCGCGTAGAGCCCCATCGCAACAACAAACCAGACGGCCATCACCGCCTGCCGAAGCGGCTGCTCCGCGGTGGACGAGGCGAGCACCACATGGGCGGTGACCAGCACGGCGGCAACTGCGGTGAGGTTGTGAAAGGCGCGAAGATGCTGGTATTGAATGCGCAGAACCCGCGCGGAAAACGAACGTAGCATCGCGATGGGACGCAGGCGCACCAGAACGGTAACGGACCAGAACACGAGGCTGACGACAATCACGGCCAGAAAGATGTTTGCCGC
>REDM01000060.1 GCA_007693485.1 Spirochaetaceae bacterium | reverse complement strand
CGGACGTGGGCAATGACGCGCTCGGTCCCGTCGGAGTCTTCGGCGAGCACTTCCAGCGATCCACTGACAACCAGATAGAGCGCGTCGCCGGGATCACCCTTGCGAAACAGGTATTCGTTGCGCTCCACCACTACCGGATCGAGTTGATCAACAACATAACGCAGCACGTCCGGCTCGAGAGCGCCAAACAGTCCCTGCACCGCCTGCGTAATGCGATTTCGCTCGAGCCGTTGGTGGATGACGGCCTCGAGTGCCGCACGGAGGGCCGGTGACGATTCCACAATGGCTCCGACCTGTGTCCGATCAAACCGGGCGAGTACTACCGGCTCCAGCGCACGGACGGTGGCGCTGCGGGTTCCGCCGAGCAGAAGCGCCATCTCTCCCACCGGATCGCCGGGACCCACGATTCCCAGACGCCGATCAGCCTGCGGCGAAGCAACCACCACCTCCAGCGTTCCCTCAAGCACGATGCCCATGAAGTCTGCGTTGCTGCCCTCCTGAAACAGGAGATCGTCTTGCTCAAGGCAACACACGTCCGCCCGCTTCAACAGGCTGTCCGCTGTTGTGGCATCAATTCCGTGGAACAGGCTCGAAGCTCGGAGGGTGGATTCGTGCGTCACCGGCAGAACGTACGATTCGGTGTTACGGAGGTCAAGAAAAAGTGGGCGCTCATGGTTCGGAACCGGACGGCTCCCATCGCGAACCGTCCGTCCGAACCACTCGGCCTGCTACATGAAGAGACCGGCAATGCTCACCATCGAAACCATGTAGAGAAACGCTGCAATAATCGAAAACTTCTTCGCCTGCGCGCTCGCCTGCGATTTCGCCTCGGCTTCAGCCACTCCCCGTTTTCGCAGACGGGCGGCTCCAATTTTTGACCAGCCGAGACCAACGATCAACATGATGACAATGACAGATGTGCCACGAATCAAGGAATTCATTTCAATACTTCTCCCTATTCCGGAACGGTTCCAAGGCGGCGGATCGACCGCCGCCCACGCCTTACTTCTTCACCGGTTTGAACTTCTTGTTCAGGTACGGGGTGAAGAGGTTCATGATCAGCACGGCGAAGGTGGTGCCTTCGGTGAACTCATACTCACCGGGTGTCTGCCATCCCCACCAGCGCATTGCCATAATGATCAAGCCGATTCCGATACCAAAGAAGATCTGTCCCTTGGGGAACCGCGGTGAAGTCATTGGATCGGTTGCCATGAAACAGGCGCCGAACATCAGGCTTCCCGCAAAGAAGTGGTACAGCGGGTTCTGCCCGGAAATGACGGCCAGCACAAGCACTGCCGAAAAGGCAGCGGCCGGTATTCTCCAGCGCACGAACTTCTTGTAGACCAGGATCGAGAACCCGATCAACAACGCCAGGGTCGACACTTCGCCGATGGCTCCGGGAATCAGACCGAGAAACATGTCCGACAACGGAATCCCGGCCGTTTGTCCGGTTTCCCGAAGGATCTCCAGTGGCGTGGCGCCACTGACCGCTTCAAAGGTGAACGGGGCCCGCCACGGAAGAATGGAATCCGGGAAAACGAACAGGTAGAACAGGCGTCCGAACATCATCGGGTTGAACAGGTTCTTCCCCAGACCACCCAGCAGCTGCTTGCCGGCGACAATGCCGAACGCTGCAGCGAACGCAACCGCGTAGACGGGGGTTGAAATTGACACGGCCATTCCCATGAGTGTCCCCGTGATGGCCGCACTGCCGTCCTTCACCGTGATTTTCTGGCCCGTCAGCTTCTGAAAGATCGCCTCCGCGGCAACCGCCGACAGGGTCCCCGTCAGAATACGCACCAGCGCATGAATGCCGAAGACGTACACCGACCAAGCTGCTGCAGGCGTGAGAGCCAAGAGCATCCAGATCATGATTTTCATTACAACAACCTCTCTTCTGCCAGTGAATCCGTCCATCCCGCAGACGGATTCGCTGTCCGTATTGTATGGAACCGTCGTTACTCTACCGTGTAGACGGCGTCATGTACAGAAAGAATGACGAAGAACTTTTTGATTTACGCAGCTTTTTTATCCGGGTTCTGCGCTTGACTCTGCCCCCAAATGCGTCAGCCAGGTTTTCTCCCGTCAGGATGGGCGGTGCCTTTCACGGTTTCCGGGGTACCGGGGGCAAAGTCGTGTTCCATGTAGTCGAGGACCTGATCGGTGGAAAGTACCTTGGCCACTGTGCTGTTGGCAATGGTCAACGCGGTCTGCTGGTTGGCCGTAGCGGTGGCCACCGCATCACCTACCACCACGACGTCGTACCCCCGCGAGTTGCCCGCGTACGCCGTGCTGAGCACGCACTCGTCGGTCCATAGACCAACGATCACAATGGTATCGATGTGGTGCGCCTTCAGTTTTTCGTCCAGATAGGAGGTGCCGTCATCGTTGAAGGTCCAGAACATATCGAGGTGTTTTCCGTGATAGAACCAGCCGTCGGAAATCTCCTGGTCGGTTGGGGCAATCTCCGACAACGGCTCCAGCCCCGCGGCCCCGGTAAAGACGTAGGCGGCGTTTTCGGGGTTCTCCGGGCGCAGTCCGCGCGGACCGTACCAGCGATCCATCGCGTTGGAGATGCCGTCGTCAAATCGGCGGCTCCACGCGCTCCACGCGATGCAGACCGCGTCGCTTCCGGATCGGGCATCTCGAAACGCGTTCATCAGCTTGATCATGTTGGGAAGGATCCCGCCGGCGTACGGTCGGTACTCCTCCTGGCAGTCGTCGAGCAACAGCGCGATTCTGCGGGGGCGATCCTTCAACTCCCACGACGCCCAGAATGACAGAGGCGTATCGTTTGGCCCTCCCGGCGTAGTGCGGTAGTTGGGCATGGGTTGCAGCGCAAGGTCCATGTCCCGGTGTTTGCACGGGCTTTGGAGCGCCTCTTCCAGCGTACGGATGGGTTGTTCGGGATGGTTCATCTGCGTGTCCTTCTGGACACACAACCTCGATTGGGAAGCGAACGCGGAAGTTTGGGAGAACAGGATGACCTGATTCCCGGCGCGTGCACGGTCGGTCCCGGCTGCGTGCCCGGTACCACGCTATCGGCTACCCGGATGATTGTCAAGAAAGGGCTGCACCGCTTGACGCGCAGCGGACCGAAACGTATCGTGCCGTCATCAACGTGTAGTGAGGTTGGAATGAGGAGAGACACCTCCGTTTTTCCGCGTCGGGTTGTTGTGCTGCTCATGTTGTGGGGAATGACCGTTCCCGGGTTCAGCCAGACTGTGAGCGCGGAGCTTGCCGACGCGGCAAGAGCGGTATGCGCTGGTGGCCTCTCGAACCAGTCGTGCACGGCGGTCCATGCGTTTGACAGCGGATTCAGTGCGATCGTTTTGATTGAGGATACCGAGTGGCGGAGCACTTCGTTTGTTGCGCTGCGCCACAGTGGCGATTCCTGGCAGATCGTCCAGGCCGGCCCCTTCATGGATCTTGAGGTGATGGCCGTCTCTCCCGACGATCCATTTGCCTTCGACGGGTACGATCGGATCAGAGATGCGATGCCTCCCGACGAGCTGCTGGCAGTTCTCGGCCAAGTCAGCTCGTTTCTGGACGAACGGTACGGCGGGAATTAGACCGCTCCCGAGCGATCCTCATCGCGCTGCTCCTGTCGACCGCGGGGAAGACCGAGCGGGCGGGTCACTGCGAACGAGCCTGCATGTACGCGTCGAGGCACACGGCGGTCTCGTGAAGCAGGCTGGTGGCGGTTGTCTGGTCGGGCTCATCGGCCACGCGGAAGAGCACCGCCTCCGTTACCGTGTAGGCGAGTTGCGCCGCGGTGACTGCGCGCGTCGGATGGGTCCGAAACGTGGTGTTTCGTAGCGCTGTCTCAAAGCGAGACTCGATGCGCGCCTCCAGAACCGCGAGCGGCCCCTCGAACGACGGGTCTCGAACCGAGAGGGTATAGAAGTCTCGAAACAGACGTCCGAAATCCCGTACCCATTCTTGAAGGGCTGAGAGGAGCGCGGCAAAACCATCAACGCCTGATTCGATCTCCAGATATCCTTCGACGTCAAGCGATTCGAACGCAGCAGAGAAGTCGTCAAGCACGGTTTGGAATGCCGCGGCCTTGTCAGGGAAGTATTCATAGAAGGTTCCAACCGACACTCCGGCCGTCGACGCGATGTCTTTTGCCTGGGTGCGATCGTATCCTGCGCGCGCGAAACAGTCGCGTGCCGCTACCGAGATCTTCTCCCGGGTCCGGGCGCTGCGATCCTGTTGGGGGACTCGTGGTTCTCGTGCCATGAGCAAGGGTACCATGTGACCGCCGGTTCTGAAAAGTTGAATTTTAGTTCAAATTCTGTTGACGGGCGACCGACGTGCGAGTAAATTGAAATTGAGCTCAAATTCAATTAAAGGAAGGAATGCAGTGATTACCGACCTGAGCGCTTCCACCGTGGATCAGACCGAACAATTGATGAAAACCGTCTTTCCTTCGCGCGGCCCCGTCGAACGATTGTTCTATTGGCTGTGGCGAAGACGAAACCGGCCGCTGGGTCAGTACGCGATGCGCCTCGCCGGAGTTGCGTCTATTGACGACACTTGGGTGGATATTGACGAGAACGGGTGTGTGCGCGGGACGATTGGACTTTACGCGCGCACAGAAGACCAGGCCGATGCCCGGT
>REDM01000209.1 GCA_007693485.1 Spirochaetaceae bacterium | reverse complement strand
ACCCCGCCGACAACCCGGGAAAACCCCGCCTACGGCATCATCGGCATGATGCACATCCTGCCGCCGGCGCTCGCGTGGCTCTGGCGTCTGGTTGCCCCGCGTGGCCACTCCAACCCCAGCATTACCAACACCGAGGGCCTCAGCAGCGAAGGCGTTGGCTCCTACTGGCCGTTTGCCACGGGCCGAAAGGTTCCGCAAGCCAACCTGCTGCTTGAGCTGATCATGCAGACCCCTGGTACCCGCTACGTGCTCATTCCCAACCAGTACATCGGGGCCTATCACGTGGGCTTCAAACCGGAATGGATCGTGCGTGAGTACATCGCCCGACGCGGGAGCGTACGGTTCCGGCCCAACCAGGTCGAAGAGTCACGCTGCCCGCTGCTGGGCTACGCCCTGCCGCAGCTCAAGGTGAACGGACAGTTCATGCCCCACGGTCTGCTCTGCGTGCACGATCAGATCGAGGTTGGCACCGAGGGCTACGATGCAGGCGCCAAGATCCTGACCGACTTCTTTCACCAGGAGGTGAAGAAGTTCCAGCAGGACGACCTGATGCCACTCGGCAAGAAGATCATCGACATCTGTCTCTCCGGCGGCACGGTGCAGGATTACGCGGACGCCCTCGAGCCCGAACGTCGCTGAACCAGATCAGGCCAGAGAGGAGCCGAGCATGACCGAACAGGAGTTCCAGTCGCTTCCGGAGGTTCTCATCGAGAGTGAGGATCTCTTCGTGGAAGGATCGGTGAATCCCGCGCTCATCGCGGATATCACCGATCGCTGGAGCACCGAGCGGTCGATCGGCGCCCACACCGTCTTCCTCGGCCGCGTCCGTGCGGACCGGCACGAGGAAGGAACGGTATCTGCCATCGAGTTTACCACCCATCGCGAGATGGCCGAAAAAGCCCTTCGAAACCTGATGATCCGCGTAGCCGGCGAACACGCCACCGATCGGACTCTGCTCTTTGTGCAGCACGGTCTTGGGGTGATTCCGGTAGGCGGCATTCCCGTTGCGGTCTGCGTGGCTACCGGCCACCGAGGACAGGCCTTTGCCATCTGCAGCGGCATTCTCGAGGCGCTCAAGAGCGAGGTGCCGATCTACGGCAAGGAACTCTTCGACAACGCCGGCCATCGCTGGAAAGTGAATCGCTGAGCGCCCGGCCCGACCCATTCGTTCCAAACCAGCCGACGACGCCGCAATCCCGGTGCGCCCGCAGTTCTGGCGACTTCGCGCACGTCCCACTACGTCGCCCGTTCGGCGGCTTCCATCGCGGCAAATGCAGCCATGTTCACAATCTCCCGCACCGACGAGCCCATCTGCAGAATGTGCACCGGTTTCCCCATTCCCATCAGAATTGGCCCGATCAGCTCCGCACCACCGAGTTCACCCATGAGCTTGTAGGCGATGTTCCCGGCCGACAGGTTGGGGAAAATAAGCGTATTCACCGCCTTACCGTTGGTGGCGCTGAAGGGATAACTCCTGGTCTGAAGCGTCCGGTCAAAGGCGATGTTGGCCTGCATCTCCCCGTCAATCAGCAGATCCGGAAAACGATTCCGCGCAACCGCCACCACCTCGCGCATTTTCTCGGCCTCGGCGCTTCGGGTTGATCCAAAGTTTGAGTGCGAGAGCACCGCAATCACCGGTTCGATCTGGAAAAAGCGTACCGTGTGGGCGCTCAAACGAATGATCTCGACGAGCTCCTCTACCGATGGATCCACGTGGACGGTGGTGTCCGCAAAGAAGTAGGCACCGCCGTTTGCCTGTACGATGTACATTCCGGCTACGCGGCCACCGGGGCGTTCGGTGCCGATGACGTGCAGCGCGGGCCGGACGATCTTGGGGTACTCCTTGTTGTGGCCCGACACCATCGCGTCGGCGTCTCCGGCCTCAACCATCGCGGAACCAAAATAGTTGCGGTCCCGCATCATCCGGCACGCATCGAGCCGGGTCACGCCCTTGCGCTGCCGCTTCTGATAGAGGGCGTCCGCGTAGCGCAGACAGCGCTGTGGGTCGGTGCGGGGGTCTATTCGCTCGCACCCGTCAAGCGCGGAGAGCTGGTGCTCGCGGATGAGCGATTCAATCCGCTCCACCCTTCCCAAGAGAATGGGCTTCGCGATCTGCTGCGACTGGACGATCTCGGCCGCTTTAAGCACGGTGTAGTCGTCTGCTTCGGCAAACACCACTCGCTGGGGCGAGCGCTGGGCGCGGCCGATGATCACCGAGACAAGTTTCTGACCAACTCCCACCCGCGTCAGCAGATCGGTCTCGTACTGCGTCCAGTCCGAGATGCTGTAGCGCGCTACGCCGGACTCCATGGCGGCGCGAGCGACCGCGGGAGCAACCGTGGTCAGCAGGCGTGGATCGAAAGGGGTGGGAATCAGGTAGTCGCGGCCGAAGCGCAGGCCGTCACGACCATAGGCACGCAACACCGCGTCGGGCACCGGTTCGCGGGCGAGCCGCGCGAGGGCGAGCGACGCGGCGATCATCATGCCGTCGTTGATGTCGCGGGCACCCACGTCGAGGGCGCCGCGAAAGATATAGGGGAAGCCGAGCACGTTATTTACCTGGTTGGGCGTGTCGGAGCGACCGGTTGCCACGATGGCATCGGCTCGTGCCGCGCGCGCAACGGCATACGGGATTTCGGGTTCCGGATTGGCGAGGGCGAAGATGATGGGGTCCCGCGCCATGGACCGTACATGGTCCGCGGTCACCAGATTGCCCACCGAGAGACCGAGCAACACGTCGGCATCGCGCAGCGCCGCGGTCAGGTCCGCCACATCGCGATCGGTGGCAAACTCAGCGTGAGGACTCTCAGCATCCACCCTGCCCCGGCGCAGCACCCCGTCGGCATCGATCATTACGATATTCTTGTGGCGAACCCCCAGCGTCACGTAAAAGCGCGTGCATGCGACAGCGGCCGCCCCCGCTCCCAGCACCACCAGCCGGATCTCCTCGATGCGTTTCTCAACCAGCAGCAGCGCGTTGATGAGCGCAGCCCCGGTGATAATGGCCGTGCCGTGCTGATCGTCGTGCATCACCGGTATGGAGCAGCGCCGACGCAGCTCCGCCTCAATCCGGAAGCACTCCGGCGCCTTGATATCTTCCAGGTTGATCCCGCCGAAGGTCGGCTGCAGCCGTGCGACCGTCTCGATGAAGGCGTCCGGATCGCTCGCGTCCACCTCGATGTCGAAGACGTCGATCCCGGCAAACTTCTTGAAAAGACCCGCCTTGCCTTCCATGACCGGTTTCGAAGCCAGCGGCCCGATGTCCCCCAGACCGAGCACCGCCGTACCGTTGGAAATCACGGCCACCAGGTTCCCCTTGGCGGTGTACCGGTACGCGTCGTCGGGCCGCTTTGCGATCTCCAGACAGGGGGCGGCAACGCCTGGTGAATAGGCAAGACTGAGATCGTACTGCGTTGACAGCGGTTTGGATGGTACGGTTTGAATCTTCCCCGCGGGGGGCGCCGCATGATAGCGAAGCGCGTCCTCCGGCGAGACCGCCGGTGTTTCGTGCGGTGTGTTCATGCGGCCTACTATACCGGAAACCACCGGAGAATTGACAGACCACCCAACTGCCGATATATTGAGAAAGTCTTTGGGCGTATAACTCAGCGGGAGAGTGCTACCTTCACACGGTAGAAGTCACTGGTTCAAATCCAGTTACGCCCAGTCTGCACGGGTACGTGCCGGGCCTGCAAGCTGGGCTTCGCTTCGCGAAGTCCAGTTACGCCCAGTCTGCACGGGTACGTGCCGGGCCTGCAAGCTGGGCTTCGCTTCGCGAAGTCCAGTTACGCCCAGTCTGCACGGGTACGTGCCGGGCCTGCAAGCTGGGCTCGGCTTCACCGAGTCCAGTTACGCCCAGTCTGCACGAGTACATGCCGGCTCAGATCACGATCAGCGCCACGAACACCGGGCCAAAAATCACGGCGATCTTTCCGACCAGCTTGATCAGGATGTTGAGGGACGGTCCGGCGGTATCCTTGAACGGATCGCCCACGGTGTCGCCGATGACCGCTGCCTTGTGAGCATCGCTTCCTTTTCCACCCAGTTTTCCCGCCTCGATGTACTTCTTTGCGTTGTCCCACGCGCCACCCGAATTTGCCATCATGACCGCCAGGAGAAATCCGGTGAGCAGGGAGCCCACCAACAACCCGGTTACCGCTTTGGGACCGAGACTGAATCCCAGCAGCAGCGGTACCACGATCACGATAACTCCGGGCAGGATCATCGAACGCAGTGCGCGGCTGGTGGCGATATCCACGCACGCGACGTAATCCGGCTTTGCACGGCCGTCGAGCAAGCCGTCGATCTCAGCGAACTGGCGTCGCACTTCATTCACCACATCGAATGAGCCCCGGCTGACGCCTCTGATGGCCAGCGAGCTGAATACGAAGGGAAGCATTCCTCCGGTCAGGACGCCGGCAATCACCGCGACGTTTCGCAGGTCGGCTCCGGGAATGCCGGTAACCTCAAAGTAGGTCGCGATCCACGCCAACGCCGCCAGTCCAGCCGACGCAACCGAAAACCCCTTGCCCAGGGCGGCGGTAGTGTTCCCAACGGCGTCCAGCGCCTCGCATCGGCTGCGGACTTCTGCACCCAGCCCCGCCATCTCAGCAATACCGGCAGCGTTATCGGCAATTGGGCCGTAGCAATCCATCGACAGAAGCATTCCCAGATTGATCAGCATTCCCATTGCCGCAAGCGCGATGCCGAACAGCCCGCCGAGCGCGTATGCAATCACCGTTGCCAGCATGACCAGCATGATCGGCAGCACCGTGCTCATCATCCCGGTACTCATACCTTCAATGATGGTGATCGCCGGTCCACTCTGCGACGCACGCGCGATCATCTGGGCGGGGCGATGATCAGCCGACGTGTAGTATTCCGTGGCAACTGAAATCAGGAAACCGGCCACCAGTCCTGCAATCAAGGCCCAGAAAATACTCATGTCTCCAACGTAGAGGCGAATGACCACGAAGCTCGCGGCGATCATGAGGGCATTGCTCACGTAGACCCCGGAGTTCATCGCCCGCTGCGCCCCGGTTATCTGCTTCTCGAACTGGTCTTCGACGGTCTTCGGACGAACAATCAGAACACCGACGATCGAAACGATGAGCCCGATTCCCGCGAGCAGCAACGGAACCTTGACGCCCTGCTCAGGCCCCAGCGTCGCTGTTCCAAGGACCATCGCGGCAGCGACTGCCGAAACGTAGGACTCGTAGAGGTCCGACCCCATTCCCGCAATATCACCCACGTTGTCGCCCACGTTGTCGGCAATCACCGCAGCGTTGCGGGGATCGTCTTCGGGAATGTTTTGCTCGACCTTTCCCACCAGATCTGCGCCAACGTCCGCGCTCTTGGTGAAGATTCCCCCACCGACCCTCAGGAACAGCGCCACCGCCGAGGCTCCAAAGGCAAAACTGAGCGTCACGTAGGGATCGTTGAAGATGAAGGTCACCAGAGCCAAACCGAGCAATCCCAGACTGACAACCGAGAACCCCATCACCGCGCCGGCGGAAAACGCCACCGTGAGCCCGGCCGCCCAATCGCGGCGCGCCGCACCGGCGGTCCGGACATTGGCGCGCGTCGCGACCGCCATGCCAACGTACCCGGCAAGCGCCGAAGTCAGAGTACCCACAACGTACACGATACCCGCAATCGGTCTCGGTTCGACGAACAGTACCAGCGCAACAAACATGGCAAGCGTGAAGAGCGAGAGCACGCGGTATTCGCGCGTGAGGAAGGCGTTGGCCCCTGAACGAATTGCGTTCGCAATCTCCGTCATCTCAGGAGATCCGGCGTCCTCTCTCATGATGCGGCGGATCAGGTACCAGACAAACAGCAAACCCGCCAACCCGCATGCGATGACGACTCCCCGAAGAATAATCGATTGCATTTCTCCCCCCTCGCTGAACAGAGCACTTCCCGATATATCGTATCCAGGTTACTGGATCCCGGTGTCGGTTCTTCATTGGGCGCAACGATTGAGGTGCCTCGATTATACCACGAAACTCGAAATCAGCAGAAAACCCGGGGCAATTTCCCTCCGGCAGAAAAGCACATTTTTCGCACCACTTCTTTTTCATTGCTGAATCGCCAAAAGCGTGTTACACATGAAAGTATGATCTGGTCGTCCTATCTTTCCGGCCTGGTGCTGGGGGTAGGAGTCTGCAGTCTGCACTGTTCGTTGTTGCTCCTCCCCATGACGGCACGACTCAATACCACGTGGCAGGGCGGAGTCCGCACCGCCCTCCTGTTCAGCGCGGGGAAGTCGCTCGTGCTCTCCCTCTACGGCGGGCTGGCGGTGGCACTGGGACTTCTGGTGTATGATCTACTCAACCACATCTGGATCAGTTTTGCAGCCGGGCTGGCGGTGGCGGCGATGGGTGTCTGGTTTCTGCTCTACAGCGGCTCCTGCGGCTGCCTCGCCCGCAGAGGCTCGCCGTTTCTGTTTGGCGTTGTCGATGGGGCGGTTCCGTGTGCGGCAACCTCGGGGTTTCTGCTCTTTCTGGCAACCCAGGGTGGTGGCATCGCCTACGGTATGCTCAACGGGTTGCTCTTCGGCCTTGGCACCGCCTCCGGTCCACTGCTCCTGCTGTGCGGGCTGATGCCGCGTTTCTGGCGGCGTCTGTCGGGGAGACGCGCGGCACATCTCGCTCTGAGAGCGGTGGGCGCGACGGTGTTCTTTCTCTGGGCATGGCTGATTCTGACCGGAGGCTGGGCGTGACCGCGAGCAGATCCGGGTTCCGCATGACGTGGGCTGCCGGCGTCATGGGCTTCAGCGGACTGCTCGCGCAGCAGCTGCTGCTTCGCGAACTGCTGATCGTGTTCGCCGGGAACGAGTTGACCATTGGTCTCATTCTTGCCTGTTGGCTCGCAACCGAGGCTGCGGGTTCCATCTGGGCTCGCCGCGCACGGATCGGCGGGTTCGCGGGAACCGAATCCCCTTCCAACCCAACCGATACGGTGGCTCTGAGGCACTTCATGCGGGTTACCCTGCTTTTCTGTTTGAGTCTGTTTCCGGCGATCTACGCGGTCCGTTTGATCAAGCCGGCACTCGGAATTTCGGTGGGCACCGTGGCCGGGCTCGGATCTGCGGCAGCCGCTTCGCTGATCGTGCTGGCACCGGTCAGCGTGACGCACGGCGCCATGTTTACGCTTGGGTGCTCGGTCTGTTCACGCCGTTCGGCGGAACAGGGGCTCATCGCCGGTCGACCACCTGCGGCTCACATCTACATCCTGGAAACCATCGGCACTCTGATTGCCGGGGTGCTGTGGACCGCCGCGCTGATTCGGTTGAGCGATCCCTTTCATATCGCGGTCGGGATTGTTCTATTGAATGGCCTGACCGTGCTCATTCTCGCCGGGCGGCTCGACGCCGGCCCTCTGCGGTGGCGCACCGCCGCAGGAGTCCTGATAGCCGCCAGTCTGCTGCTGGCAGCTGCCGGTGGTACGGAACTTCTGCAACACCGCTCGCTCAACACCCTGTGGCGGCATCAGAACATCATTCACTACGAGAACACCATGCACGGGAACATCGTGATCACGGAAAACCAGGGCCAGTACACCTTCTTCACCGACGGGACCCCCGCGTTCCTGATTCCCGTGCCGGACATTGGTCTGGTCGAACCGCTCGTGCATATCCCGATGACGGCCCATCCTGAACCACGCAGGATCCTGCTGATCGGCGGCGGCGCCGGAGGCTTTGTGGACGCGATCCTGACGCACCCGAGCGTGAGGAAGGTCGAGTACCTCGAGCTCGATTCTCGCTTGCTACAGTTGCAGCGGGATCTGGCGACCGCATCCACAAAAGAAGCTCTGAACGACCCTCGGGTTGATCTCCGTGCGACCGATACCCGCCTCTGGTTAACAGCGGGTGGCCCGGCCGACGGCATCGCATCCGGCTACGACGTCATATTCAGTCGCCACCATGATCCCGACAACCTGGAGAGCAGCCGCTTTTTCAGCGAGGAGTTCTTCCGGCTTGCCGCCGACAACCTGACAGAGCAGGGTATACTGGTGCTGGGCTTTCCCGGTCTGGTAGGCCATCTGAACGAGCCGCTGCAGCACCTCGCATCCGGGGTTCACCACTCTCTGGAGCAGGTGTTCCCCACGGTTCGAGCGTTCCCGGGCGATGGACAATCCTTTCTGCTCGCCTCCGCCGATTCTGCCATTGCTGATTTCTCCATCGATGACTTCGCCCGACGGCTTCGGGAACGCGAGCTTTTCGATGAGGTTACCCTTCCCTGGCACGTGGAGCAGCGCCTTCATCCGCGGTGGCAGCCGTGGTTCGAAGGGTTTGCCGGCGGCGGTTCACGGCGTCCGATCCGGGACTTCCAGCCCCGCGCCCTCTTCCTCAGCGTGGCGCACTGGAGCAGCCTCAACGCCCCGCGCACGGCCCGCGTGCTGAACGCAATCGCAACGTGGAATCCCGTACTGATGGCGCTGGTGGTTCCGGCAGCTCTCCTGCTTCCGGCTGTCGGCCTCAACCGGTTCAGCCCGGGGCGTCGAACGCGGGTGATACCGGCCGTTCTGACCACCGGATTCACTGCCATGGTGGTGAATCTCTCCCTGATGTTTGCCTTTCAGATCGTTGCGGGCCGCCTGTTTGGCTGGCTGGGACTGCTGACCGCCGCGTTCATCGCCGGGCTCGGCCTCGGGGCAATGTACGGGAGCCACCGCCTGCACCGCACGGGTGACGCAGACGGTTCTGCGCGCGGCCTTCTCATTCAGACTGATATCGTAGTGCTTCTCTTCAGCGGACTGCTGCTGATTCTGCTCCCGGCGGCAGCCCCCCGTTTTGCCGTGTGGCTTCCGCCCACGCTGATTCGCGTCCTGTTCTTTCCCGTGCTGCTGACCGCCGGGGCCGTATGTGGTGCCCAGTTTCCGGTCGCGTGCAGCGTGCTGGCAAACGCCGAGAATGGATCCGACGGCTTCCGTCGACCGGCAGCCGATCCTTCGGGCAGCGGTCTGGTCTACGCAGCCGACCTGCTTGGCGGCTGCGTGGGAGGCATTCTGGGAGGCATCGTACTGTTGCCGCTTCTCGGCCTGGCCGGGACCGGGGTAACGATCATTCTTGTCAAAGCAATCACCGTGGTGATGTTGATTCACACACCCAAACCCATCGCTCTGGAGGTGAGACCATGAACGCACCTACTCTCAAGGCCCTGGTGGGCGTCGGCATTCTCACGGTATTCGTTGCCGTGGGATTGAGTTCCCGACTCAGCCCCCGTGCGACGGCGGCACCTTCGGCCGAATCACGCCGCACCGATCCGGCCGACGCGCGAAGCGGCAGCACGCCCTCGCCCAATGGCGACTTTGTTCCGGCGTATCTTGCGCTGCACGAGTCAGGCGAGCTGGCCGAACGTGCAAGAGAACTCTGGTCCATGATGGAGTCGTGTAACCTCTGTCCCCGCAACTGCGGAGTCAACCGCCTGGCGGGAGCCCAGGGCTTCTGTCGGGCCCCGGGGAGCGATCTGGTGATCGCTTCGGTTCAGCCTCACTTTGGCGAGGAACGGCCCCTCGTCGGCCACGGCGGATCCGGCACCATCTTCTTCAGCCACTGCAACCTGCGCTGCGTGTTCTGCCAGAACTACCAGATCAGCATCCTGGGACGAGGCAACCGGGTTTCCATTGAGCAGCTCGCGACCGCCATGCTGCAGCTTCAGGCCTTTGGTGCTCACAATATCAACGTGGTCACCCCAACCCACTATACGCCGCATATTGTCGCTGCAATCGACATCGCCGCAGGGCGCGGTCTTCGCCTTCCCATCGTGTGGAATACCAGTGGATGGGAACGCGTCGAAGTGGTGCGCCTTCTCGACGGGATTGTGGACATCTATCTGCCGGACATGAAGTTTGCATCCGGTGAGGAATCGGGCCAGTTCGCCCGCTCCCCCAGTTACCCCGAGAAAACCAAACTGGCGATAGTGGAAATGCACCGGCAGGTTGGCGTTGCCCACCCCAACTCAGAAGGCATCGTGAACCGCGGGCTGATGATCCGCCATCTGGTCATGCCGGACAGCGCGAGCGGGTCGAAGGAGGTACTCGACTGGATCGCCGCCAACCTCCCGACCGACACCTACATCAACATCATGGAGCAGTACTCGCCCCACTACGAAGCGTTCAACCACCCCCGCATCGCCCGCCGCATCACCCCCGAGGAGTACCAGCAGGTGGTTGACCACGCACACCACCTCGGCCTGAGCAACCTCGATTCCCGCGCGGCCCGCTGGCTGAGGGAGTAAGGGAGAGGGGCTGCGACACCCCTGCCCCACCCGTGGCATACTGCACCCATGCTTCGCGAAGCGGTCTCGTCTCCACGCATTCCTATTGTCTTCCTTGGCATTGCAGTGGGTTTCTCGCTGCTGGGCGATATGTCGCTCTACGTGGTGCTGCCGGTTGCGCACGAGGCCCTGGGCCTGAGTCCGCTGCAGGTAGGGATTCTGCTATCTGCCAACCGCTGGGTGCGCATCGGTACCAACCATCTGGCCCGGTCGATACTGGAACGGCGGGAGGCACCGGTTGCGCTCACGGTTGTTCTGGTGGGCGGTGCGGCTGCAACCGCGGCGTATGCGCTCGCTCCCGGGTTTGGGCTGTTTCTGGTGGCGCGCATGGTGTGGGGTCTCTGCTGGTCCTTCATTCGCCACATCGGGGTGATGACCTCGGTCACCGCAGGTGAGGGCCGGCGTGCAGCAGGGGTGCTCGGGCTCTACACCGGAGTGGTGCAGGCGGGTTTTGTGGTGGGGACGATGAGTGCCTCGGTGCTGTTCGACACCGTAGGGTATCGGCTCGCCTTCCTGGGGATCGCACTGGTATCCCTGATCGGGATTCCCTTCGAGCTCGCCGCGTTTCGCACACTGCCGCACCGGCTTCCGACGCCCCCGCGTCAGGCCCCGGACCACCCGGACTCTCACAGCATCTGGATGCTCATCCGCGGATTCATCGCATCGTGCGTGAGCATTGGACTCATCGTTTCCACGCTCGGCTTTGCACTGAAAAGCCGATTTGGCGATGCGGTAGCGCTCGGACCGGTGATGGTTGGCATCACGTCGCTGACCGGGGCGCTGATAGCGGCACACTACGCAATCGGAGTCGTCGGCGCACCACCCATTGGAGCGGTTATCGACCGAATCGGTCGTCGCACCGCGGAAATCGTCGGATTCACCGCCGGATTCCTCGCCCTCACCGCTGCGGGCGTGCTGGGGCACACCCCGGTTCTGGTGCCATCGGTCATTCTGTTCTTCGTGGCCACCGTGGCGTGCAAGCTCTCACTCTTCTCGGGGGCTGGGGCCGCCGGATCGAGCCGCTTTGCGCACATGGCCACCGCGTCGGACCTTGGCGCCGCGGCCGGTCCCCTGGTGGGATGGATCGCCATCGAGCGCCTCGGCAGCGCCGATGCGGTCTTTGCCATCGGCGCCGCCCTCTACGCGGTGGCGGCGATTTCCGCGCTCAGGCGGAGCATGCTTCAGTCGAAAATGTAGCGCTCGAGCAGTCGATGTTGTAGTGTGTATCGTGGCGAAGTGGTAGCGTCTCACCAATGCCTCTGCCAGATAAGTACCAGTCCGGAAGCGCCTTTACAGAGTTGACGGCGCCCAGCGGCTCGCCTATCATCGTGGGTATCGTTATGCGCAAACGAATACTCATTGTTGACGACGAGCCGAACATCATCGAATTAATCCGAATGAATCTCCCAACGGGTGAGTTTGAAGTGCTGCCCGCGTGGGACGGGAACACCGCTCTCGAAGTAGCCCGAAGCGAACAACCTCACCTGATCTTGCTGGATATCATGCTTCCGGATCTCGACGGGTTCGAGGTCCTAAGGATTCTGCGTGCTGATCCCATCACGGAACACATACCGGTCCTGCTTCTGACCGCCCGAAGCGAAGAGCCGGATAAGGTCATCGGCCTGGGGCTCGGCGCGGACGACTATATCACGAAGCCCTTTGGACTCCGCGAACTGGAGGCTCGCGTCCGGAATGCGCTGCGTCGATCGGATCCCGCACGCCGGCAACATGCTGCGGAAGCACACGACGTAGCCGTACTGGATCTCCTTCTGGACCAGGATAGGAGATTAGTCGTTCGCCGCGATGTAGTGGGAGATCTGACTCCCAACGAGTTTGCGATTCTTCAGCAGCTGGCTCGAAACCAGGGGAAAACCGTTTCCCGGCAGGCGCTGCTCTCCTGCATCTCTCGCAGCAGCAGTGATACGGATGAACGCGTCATTGATGTACACATAAGAAACATCCGTAGAAAATTGGGAGATCAGAATGAGAGTCCCCGGTATATCGAAACGGTCAGAGGTGCCGGATACCGGATGAAACAGGCGGTCCGGTGAAACGAAAGCTTCTCACGAGCTATGTAGTTATTCTGCTTGTGGGAACCCTCACAACCGGGTGGCTGTCATACAGCTTCATCCGAAACAACAATCTCCGGAATCTTGAATTAGCGCTTGGAAGCTACGCGAATCTTATCACTGACAGCCTTCAGGTTGAACAGCAGTCAGGCGAATTGCGCAACTTCTTTCTTCTTGCGCAGAAATATGCCGGGCGTACCGGTGTGCGTGTCACTCTGCTTGATGATGCAGGCAACGTTTTGGCGGACTCCGCCGACAACAGTATCATTTTTCAAAACCAATTGCGTAGACCGGAGATACAGTTCGCAATGAACCACGAAGTCCGGGGTGTCCGTCGGTTCGATGAGAACACCAATCAGGAGACGATGTTTCTTGCGTTGCCCCCACTCGATTTGGAGGAATCAGTGGTTATCGTGCGACTCTCGGCGCCCGTGGATGCTCTTCTCAGGGAGAGTCTCGTTTTTCTGAGGTACATCGCATTGTCAATCCTCTTGGGCCTTGTGCTTGCCATGGTGGTCGCGCTGGTCAACGTTCGGACGATCGTAGGACCCGTCAACGAGCTTACGGTCGCAGCGACCAGAGTAGCCGAGGGTGATTTCTCCACGCGAATCGAGGTCAGAACCCGGGATGAATTGGAGGTACTAGCCAACACCTTCAATTCGATGGCAAAAGAGCTCGAGAAGACCGTTTCCACTATGCAGCAGCAGAACGTAGAGCTGGATTCCATGCTCTCCGGAATGACGGATGGCGCTCTTGCAGTCGGAAAACACGGAGAGATCCTTCTGGTGAACCGTGAGATGCGCCGACTGTTTCCCAATCTTGGTCGGAATCTCACAGGGGAATCCTTGGACATGGCGTTTCGCGAGTTTCCCGAAATACCGGGCATAGTGCGGGATACCGTTACTGCCGAAGAAGCAATTACGCGGGAATCCCGCGTGGAAATTGGGGATGATTTCCGAATTCTGCGCATCAAGTCTTCTTTAATGAGAGACCATAAACCCGATCGACCGCTTATGGGGGTTTTCCTTCTGATTCAGGACGTAACCGAAGTCCGAAAGCTGGAGAACATACGAAGTGATTTCGTCGCCAACGTGACCCATGAGCTGCGAACCCCGCTGACGCTTATTTCTGGTTTCGTGGAGACCCTTCAGACATGGCATACACTGACTGAGAGCGACCGTACCATGGCTCTCCGTGTGATCGAGTTAGAAACAGAACGATTGAAACGACTCATCAACGGCCTTCTCTCTCTATCAGAAATCGAGAACATCGAAACCCGGACTCACTGGAGGCCTATCCCGGTGGACTCGGAGGTGCACCGAGTGGCAGCCATGGTGCAACCCTTGGTCGAAGAGAAGCGGCTGCGATTGACCGTATCGACCAACACCCCGAACGTGATGATCAACGGCAGCCCTGACTGGTTTCGACAGATGCTGATGAACCTTGTGGACAATGCCATCAAGTACACTCCGGCTGCTGGGAATGTGGCGATAACCACGGAGCAAACGAAAACAACGGTCCTCATAACCGTGTCTGATTCGGGGATTGGAATCCCCGCGGAGGACCACCAGCGCATTTTCGATCGGTTTTACCGCGTCAGCAAGGTGCGCGGCGATGATACCGCCGGGACCGGTCTGGGATTGACCATCGTCAATGACATCGTCCATGAGCTTGGCGGTTCCGTCACCCTGGAAAGCTGTCCAGGCCGCGGGAGCTCGTTTACCGTCGCCTTCCCATCGAGCGCAGCCGACTCTTGCCCCACGAATTCTTCTTCATAATAAAAAAGCAAAAATATGAAGAAAACGAGTCACAAATAATTTTTTTTAACTTTTTTGGTTTTTTATGGTTGATTTACGGGTTAAATTCGCCGTTTTTTCCAATTTTCTTCTTGCCTGTTTCCAAATCCATGTTACCATAATCTTCATATTTTCTTCATCAAATTGGAAGTGAGAGATACCCAAGTATGGTTGACAGGCAGTTACCCCGCTACGGTTTACCTGCCGTTGGCGTATTACTGATCCTCTTGAGTGCCACCTTTTTTCGGTCGCCCCTTTTGCGCGTTCTGGAAGATCGAGCTGCTGACCGTTTTCCTGACCGAACCGTAGAAATGATTGTGAGTTTCAAGGAGGGCGGCGGCACCGACATCGGCGCTCGACTGCTTGCAGGGTATCTGGCGGAGGAACTCGGACAGCCGGTGTTCGTTCGCAACATAGATGGGAAGGATGGGGAGGTAGGATATACCGAGTTGTCCAGAGCACGACCAAACGGATACACGATCGGGTTCATCAACCTGCCCACCTTCATGAGTCTCGCCGGGCAGAGGGAAACGCGGTATCGCGTAAGCCACATTACACCATTGGCCAACTACGTGTTAGATCCAGCTGTCCTCGTTGTCCGTGCAGACAGCAAATGGCACGACTTTGAATCGTGGCTTGATTACTGCCGCCGGAACCCGCTCAAGATGACTGTTTCCAACAACGGCATCGCCGCTTCCAATCACATTGCGGCGGCCCGCCTGGAGTACTACTCCGGTAGTGAATTGACGCACGTACCGTTTGGCGGCACTGCGGACATGCTCCGTGCGCTGGAAGAAGGGTACGTCGAAGCTTCCGTCGCAAAGATCAGCGAGGTGGCAGATGCTGCCGAAGCGGGGCGACTTCGCGTGCTGGCGTCGTTTACCGACACCCGCCATTCTCAATTGCCTGGCATACCTACTCTCTCTGAGAAGGGATTCCCACTTGCGATGGGTTCGGCCCGCGCCCTGGCGGTGCCGACGGGCGTACACCCTGAGGTGATGGAGAAGCTCTACAAGGCATACGTGAACGCTTTTCACAACCCGGACCACATTCGCGAGGCGGGAGAGCGCAGGCTCTCGCTTCACTACATGTCAGGAGACGACGTGCTGCAGTACATGCGTGAACAGGAAGCGTTCTTGAGTGAAACCCTGCCCAGAATAGGGATATAGAAAACCATAAAATCAGGAGGTGCGATGGGTCGGTGGTGAGAAAACGAGCGGTGAACCAACTGAATCGACGGTTCACAATAGTGAATGATTGAAGGATACGAAGGAGTGTTGAAATGAAACGTTTGATAGTTGCATTGATTCTTACGGCTCTGATAATTGGTCCGGCTTCCGTTCTATTTGCCGGCGGCGCGGCGGAAGAAACCGGCTGGCCGTCCAGAGATGTCCGGTACGTGGTGCCCTACGCTCCCGGGGGGCTGAGCGATGTCACAGCCCGTATGGTGGAGCGAGCGGTTCGCGAGGAAAACCTTCTGGACAGAGCGTTCGTAATCACCAACATTGCCGGGGCGAGTGCAGGCAATGCCATGGAAGAAGTTGTAGCGGCCCCACCGGATGGGTACCTTCTGCTGCACCATCACACATCATTTATCTCCCACGTTGCCCTGGGCGTGCGTGATTGGGGATACGAAGAGTTTACCCCTATCGCAATGCTGTTCGAGGTACCGCAGGCAGCGTTCACCGTGCCCGGTAAGTACGAAAGCTTGGAAGAATGGATCCAGTACGTTCGGGACAATCCCGGCCGGACCACGTTTGCGGGAAGTTCACTTGGCGGCGGAACGCACCTGATGGGCGAAATGCTGCTGGAAGCCGCGGGCATTCGCGACGATCTGCGCTATGTTGCCCACGGCGGTGGTGGACCAATGACAACCGCGATTCTTGCAGGCGAGGATTTGATGGGGTTGACCCAGCTTCCCACCGTGCTCAGCGACCACCTCAGTGGAGACTTCGAGATTCTTGCGGTGTCCTCCGCGGAACGCGTGTCTTCTCTGCCCGACGTGCCGACCTTTGGCGAACTCGGTTATGAGATCCCCCTCCAGACCAGCCATCGCATGGGCGTTTGGGGTCCCCCGGGTATGTCCGACGAACTGGTGGAACAGATCGCGGCGTTCTTTGAGCGGGTTGTGCAGAGCCGCACGTTTCAGGAATTGGCGGCCCAGAACGGCCTTTTCATTCGATTTGAAAGTGGCGAAGGGCTTCGTCGTGCTTTCGAGCAGGACGAGCAGATCATTATGTCGCTCGTGGAAGAGTTCGGACTGAACTGACGGAACCACTTTGGGTGCGGAGTTCTACGGGAATTCCGCACCCGTATTCATTCCAGCGAGGTTGTATATGGCAAATGAAACGGTCCCGGTGCGGTTCAACAAGGATTTCGCACTGAAGCTTGCCGTGAACATTCTGGTAACGCTGATTGGTCTCGCGTTCCTCATTGCGTCCTACGACGTTGCCCGCGGGTTCCAGCAGATCGTCGGGGCAGACCAGTATTCCCGATTTATCAGCATACTTTTGCTGGTGTTTGGACTGATGGGCGTGGGACGCTCGATCCTCGACTTTCGCAAAGGACTATTCGAGAACGCCGAACTGAAGATATTCGTGGATATGCGTCGCGCGGGCAGCCGGATCATAACTCTTTTTCTGCTACTGATTGGCAATATCTTCCTGATTCGGCGGATCGGTTACTTCGAGAGTGGCTTTCTCTTCTTGTTGTTCGCGATTTTTCTGCTGGGCAGGAGAACATGGAAGCGATTAGGCACCTCGGCACTGGCCGCGTTAGGGATAACCCTGATCGTCTACGTGGTGTTCGGCCTGATGCTCAATATCTTTCTCCCACGTGGGCTCATAATTAACTGAGGAGGCCGCTGAATGTTTTCCAATATGATGCTCGGGGCGGAAATTATCTTTCAGCTGCCGGTTCTGCTGATGCTGTTGGTGGGCACCTTTCTGGGTTTGATCTTCGGCGCAATACCTGGTCTCACGGCAACCCTGGCGCTGATTCTCCTTCTGCCGGTCACGTTTGGGATGGAACCGGCCGTGGGAATGGCGGTGCTGGGAGCGCTGTATATCGGCGGTGTTTCCGGAGGAAAGATTCCGGCGATCCTGCTGAATATGCCCGGAACCCCATCGTCGATCGCCACCACCTTTGACGGGTACCCGCTCTGCCAGCAGGGATACCCGGGCAAAGCGCTCACATACGCAATCGCGTCCTCGTTTACGGGTGGTATGCTCAGCCTGATCGCGCTGATTCTACTCGCGCCCTCACTGGCATTCGTTACCCTGCGTTTCCAGAGTTACGAGTATTTTCTTCTCGGCGTGTTCGGTCTCACCATAGTATCGAGCACAACAGGCAAATCAATTATCTACGGCCTCGTCAGTGGCACCCTCGGTCTGATGATCGCAACGATTGGGGGGGACCCGCTCTCGGGAGTTACCCGGTTCACCTTCGGAACGAGAGCTCTGCGTGGTGGCGTCGAGCTTCTGGTGGCGATGATCGGGCTGTTCGTCATGACCGAGGTGTTCGCCCAGTGTGCCGACGTCGACAAGAAATACTCGTTCTTCTCGGCGAAGTTGGATTCCATGAAGCTGGAGATAAAGGTACTTCTGAGCCAGGCGAAAAACGCGATCCGATCCTCTTTGATTGGGCTTGGCTTGGGCATGTTGCCGGGGGCAGGAGGTACCATCGCCAGTTTTATCGCCTATGACCAGGCGAAGAAAGCTTCCAAAACGCCAGAGAAGTTCGGCACGGGAATTCTTGACGGTATTGTCGCTGCGGAAACGTCAAACAATGCGGTCTCAGGTGGGGCCTATATTCCAACAATTACCCTCGGTATCCCGGGAAACACCGTGACGGCCGTGATTCTTGCGGGGCTTATTACGCACGGGATTTCCCCAGGCCCCTCGCTCTTCCGCAACGAAGTGCAGCTGGTCTACGCGATCTTCATGGGGCTATTGGTATCAAACGTGTTTATGTTCATACTTCAACACACCGTCATGATCCGTTTCTTCAAATGGGCGCTGCGGATTCCGAAAACCATTCTGCTGCCGATCATAATGCTCATGTCGATTGCCGGAACCTACAATATTCGCTACAGCATTAACGATCTGTGGGTGATGGTGATCTTCACCGTTCTCGGATATCTGCTTCTGAACACCGGCTTTCCCCTGACACCGATGATTCTGGGCCTCATCTTAGGGCCAATCATGGAACGGTCCCTGAGAACAGCCATGATGGCAACTGGCGGCAGCGTTCTCCCCTTCTTCACCCGCCCCTTCAGCCTTGCGCTGGTCATCCTTACTATCGCAAGCCTGGGGTTGACGTTCTTTTTCAAGCGAATAGAAAAGAAACGGCCGGATCTTATCCCAGACGCCGCGCGCGACGAGGAGGGAAATCTCCTGTCCGATGAGGGGTAACAACGATATCATCACGGGTTTCATGATCCGTAATCCGGAGGTATACTGGGAGCACAACAGAGGAGGAACGCAATGGCAACCATTACCTTGGAAGATTCCACTGGAGCAACCATCAGCAATCCGTCGGAGACACAGATCAGCGACGCGCTCGGCCGGATTGGCGCGGGCATAGATCACTGCAGCTTGAGCCTGCCCGCCGATTCATTCGTGCAGGCCGCCGGAGGTCACAACCAGCTCTTCGTGGAGTATCGTGACGGGTCCGGTATGTATGCGAGCGCCAAGAAGGACTTTGACGTAGCGGCCGTGACGCGAATCTTTGTTGATGCGATGAGTGGCAAGGATGGATGGAAGACCGACTACAACTTCCAGCGCAACGAAGACGGCGGTGCTGAAGCGGCCCCAGCGCGCGAATCACGAATTCGCGGGATGGCCGGGGCCGCGGGCGGTGCGGGGAAACGGTTTGGCGGTCAGATGGCCGGGCAGGCTCGGCGAGAGGCATCCAGTGAAGCGTCCTACGGGGTGAGCCGCATCATCCGCCAATTCGTTCGGTCTCTCTTCAGAAGGCGGTGAATCTGACGGTAATGACCACCACCGGTTGGCGTGTCTCCCGCGCGGCGCTGCGCGGAGCCGCCGTTCTTGTCATAATGATCGGTACCGCATCGGCTCTTCCGGCGCGTCCCGACGTTGCCACGTTGAACCGTCTGCGCGCCCTGCCGGTTGAAGGCGCCATCACCGAGCTCAGATCACTCCCGGTAGATGACGCGCTTGATTACGCACTCGCGCTGTTTGAGTCTGCGTTCCAGAGGGGAGACCGTCACGGTGCGGAACGCTTCCTGGAAGTATCCGAAGAGATCGCTCGCGCGTCCGGCCGGATCATGGAGCTGGGAGAGGTGCTCAGCACCCGCGCCGCCCTCGCCCAGGCAACGGGCGATGTTGCCGGTGCCATCAGTGCCATTGGAGAGGTAGTCAAGCTGACCGAGGCAGCCGGGCTGACCGAAGAACACATCATGAGCCTGATGTTTCTGGGAAACCTGCAGCACCGCTACGGCGTGCTCGCCGAGGCGGCCGAAACCATGGGGCGGGTCCTCGCGCGCGAGTCCGACATAGAGAACCGACTCCTCTTCGCCCATGCGCTGAGCGAAACAGCCATGCTCAACTACAAGCTCGGCCGGTTGGACGACGTGGTGCCCTTTCTCGAACGGGCTCTGCCAATCTTTCGCGAATTCAACGACGAAAACGGAATTGGCACCGTCTTCCGTATCTACGGAAACTACCACAACAGCCTCGGCCAGGTGGAGACAGCCATCGATTACTACGAGCGGGCGCGCGCTCACTACATCAACACCAACAACGTGCACGACTACGCGAACATCTCGTTCAACATTGGACTGGTCTTTCTGCAGGCGGGGATGCCGGCCGAGGCGCTGCCCAACCTGGAGAATGCCATCGAGAACTTCGCGAACGCAGGCTCCCTCTCCGGTGCGGGCATGGCGGGAACCGAGCTGGGGCGCGCGCTCTACCAGCTGCGGCGCTTCGCCGAAGCCGAGCGAGTTGTGCAGCAGGCGCGGCGCCATCTGGAGTCGAGCCAGTCTTTCCTGCGGCTAGCGCAGGCCCACGCGATGTACGGAGCGATCCGCTTCAGTCAGGGCGACAAAGACGGCGCCCTCAGCGCGTACGGAGAAGCGCTACGGCTCTATCGGCGCCTGGGCATGGCGGCCGATGAGCGACGCACCCTCGAGACCATGATCCGTATCCGCGAAGGAACCCAGGGCGAGATTGAACTGTGACGGGGTTACAGCGTTTGGGCAATGACACAGCGCCAGCCCGTACGGTAGGTTTCGTACCCCGGAGAGCGCGCGTAGGCGGTCAGCACGGAACGAACGCCAATGGGAACCTGCGCGTGTCCGTGATCCTCCGAGGCAAACTGCTTCACCTCAGGCGGTAGCGATTCGATCCACGGGGCGTCTTCGGTTGCAGCAAGGATAACCCCGGCGTCGTCCACCACGTAGGCGGCCACGACGATGTCGCGCCCCTCT
>REDM01000061.1 GCA_007693485.1 Spirochaetaceae bacterium | reverse complement strand
GGAGGCCAAGCAGCACAAAGATGGGCGGAATGACCGCGAGCATCTCCCAGGTGCCCGCAATTGCGGTAAACGCAGCCGTGCTGAAGATCGGCTGGTTTGTGACTGCCAGAACCGCGTAGACAACCAGAACCGCGAGCACAAACAGATAGGGGCGAATCTTCTTCCCGATCATATCGGCACCACCAATCCGATGATCACCGCCACAAACAGCGAAAAGAGATAGGCGGTGACGTTACGAACCAGCGCGGCCCGAGTTCCCAGACAGGACGCCTCAACCGGGAAGGTAACCACCCCAACCATCATCAGCGACGACACAAACGCCGCAATCTGGGTGAGGCCGGCGCCGTTCTGCAGCAGGAGCGACGCGGTGGGAAACGCGATAAAACCGGGAATCAGGGTCACCGCACCCACCAGGGAGGCGAGGATCACGCCCAGGAGCCCGGACTCCCGCCCAAGGAAGCGGCTCAGGACTACGGGGCGCAACACGGCGATCATGATGCCCACCAGGAGAATGACCGCAATGAACTGCGGGAGGATGCGAGCAAAGGCGATCCACCCCTTTTTCAGTGCCATCATGGTTTTCTTTCTGTCCTTCGCCGCGGACACGGCGAGTGCCGCGGCCGCAAGCCCGTATAAGAGAACGGTCGTCATCCTGAAGACTCCTTCACTGTGCGCGTGGTGTGCATGCCTCCATAATATACTACCGATTTCGCTGCCACCGTTAGCGAGAACACTGGCTCCGTAATCCCCGATAGGGAACCTATAGGTTTCCCCTGTTTCAGTTCCATTGACAGGCGGCGGAAACCGAGGCATGGTAACACGTTCGGTTACACCTCACCAAGAAATAATTGAGCAAGCGAAAAGGTTCGAGTTGCCTGGTATTGATTCCAAAGATGCCCTGCATATCTCGTGCGCGGTAGCAGCCAGGGCCCAGTACTTCATCACAGTTGACAAAGGAATAATAAAGCATCGTAATAGGGTCACTGAAGTGCATATCAGGAGTCCTTTGGAGTTTGTTGAACAGGAGGGTTAGGTGCGTTCGGACATACTCATTCGTCACGAAGGTTTCAAGGCATTGTTTACTCACCTTGATCCCGTAGAGGCTGAACGGTTTCTGGTGATGCTCAGACGCGATAACCAGAACTACACCGAGTGGCGAAAAAGCCTATGGGCGGACCAAAGTGTTGAAGAAGTGGCTCAAAAGGCGACCGCCCATTGGCAAAGCGAAACTCAGCAGTGAGGCGGTGGCCGTCAACACGCTCCCGTGTTCTGCTGATCTGTTTCGCCCTCGGTCTGGTGGCTCTGTCCAGCCTGATCGCACCCGCCCCCGCCACCGCCCGCGATCTCAGTGAAACCGAACGGCGCGTGGTCAAGGATACCTTCTCCGAGCTGCTCACACTTCCCTTTGCGACACCCGAGACCTTTCCCAGCAGGTTCGACCAGATGCCGTACCGGCTCCTTCCGCGATCGATCGCCCCCGCCTTCGGGTTTGACTATCGCTTCTCCCCCCACGGGTACGCGGTTGGGCGGATTGCGTTTGCCGAGGGATTCGACCTCCTGGTGACCTTTCTGGATGAGTCCGGCGATTCGTTCACGGACTCCGCCTACGATATTCACGTTCTCGATACCCGGTCGTGGACAATGCGCGACTCAATCCGCATCGGGTTGGAGCGCAAACGGGGAGATAACGCGTCTACCCTGGTTCAGTCCGCGGCTGCGGTCGTCTCGCCCGATCGGCTCGTCACCGTGTCGATCCTCATGCGCCAGGAATCGGGGCCGCCGTGGAACCCCACGGTCGACTGGGAAGAGACCGGAACGGAGGTCCACACCTGGGACACGGATCTGCAGCGCTTCCTGAACGATCTGTGAGAGCGGCGCGCGGACTCCGACCCGACGCAGACGCCAACCCCCGGCACTCTCCGCCCGGGACACCCCCTTGACCGATTCCCCTCCTTGGGGCACTGTCGAAGAACAAGTGAGAGCAACATGAACAGCGAATCAACCCACAAGGCGGCGCAGAACGCAACGCCGGACGCCGCGCGCGACGCCGCGGGAGCGGACTTTATCCGGGCGATCATCGACCAGCACATGGTCGACGGCACCTACGAGGGCCGGGTGCATACCCGGTTCCCACCGGAGCCCAACGGCTACCTCCACATCGGCCACGCCAAATCGATCGTGCTCAACTTTGGCATCGCCGAGCAGTACGGTGGCAAATGCAACCTCCGATTTGACGACACCAATCCCGAAAAAGAGGACATGGAGTACATCCATTCCATCCAGGAAGACGTACGCTGGCTCGGCTTTGAGTGGGACGGGCTCTATTACGCCTCCGACTACTTCGAGCAGCTCTATCAGTTTGCCGAGACCCTCATCCAGAACGGCCTCGCGTACGTGTGCGAGTTGAGCGCCGACCAGATCCGCGAGACCCGGGGGACGCCCACCGAGGCGGGAAGCAACAGTCCGTTTCGCGATCGTTCCGCAGAAGAAAACCTCGACCTCTTTCGCCGCATGCGGGCAGGGGAGTTCCCCGACGGGAGCAAGGTGCTGCGTGCCAGAATCGACATGGCGGCAGCCAACATCACCATGCGAGATCCGGTGCTCTACCGCATCCGGCGGCAGCACCATCCCAACACCGGCGACGCGTGGTGCATCTACCCCACCTACGACTGGGCGCACGGGCAGTCGGACTGGATCGAGGGCATCACGCACTCCATCTGTACGCTCGAGTTTGAGAACCACCGCCCCCTCTACGACTGGTGCCTCGACGCCCTCGGGGCTGCGGTGCCCAACCGGCCACGACAGATCGAGTTTGCCCGCCTGAACCTGGGCTACACCGTGATGAGCAAGCGCCGCCTCCTGGAGCTGGTCCGCGAAGGCCACGTCTCCGGCTGGGACGATCCTCGCATGCCGACCATCTGCGGCATGCGCCGCCGCGGCTATCCGCCCGAGGCAATCCGCAGCTTCTGCCGGGCCATCGGCGTTTCCAAGACCAACAGCCAGATTGACATCGCGATGCTCGAGTTTCACCTCCGCGAAGACCTCAACCGCCGTGCGGCCCGCGTGATGGCGGTGCTCGATCCCATCAAGGTGGTGATTGAGAACTACCCCGAGGGGAAGGTCGAACAGATCGAGGCCGAGAACAACCCCGAAGACCCGGCCGGAGGAACGCGGCTTCTGCCCTTCAGCCGGGAGCTCTACATTGAGCGCGACGACTTTCGCGAAGACCCGCCGAAGAAGTTTTTTCGCCTTTCACCGGGCTCCGAAGTGCGGCTCAAGCACACGTATTACATCACCTGCACCGGCGTGGTGAAGGATCCGGTGACCGGCGCGGTCACCGAATTGCGCTGCACCTACGATCCGGAGTCTGCCGGCGGCAGCACCCCCGACGGCCGCAAGGTGAAGGGCACCCTGCACTGGGTTTCGGCCGCGCACGCGGTGGACGCCGAGGTTCGCCTCTACGATCGGCTCTTCTCCGTGGAGAATCCTTCCGACCAGGCGGTGCGGGACGACGTGGACTACCGGCAGTTCCTGAATCCGCAGTCCCTGCAGGTGCTCACCGGCTGCAAGGTGGAACCGGGGCTGCGCGACGCAACCGCGGGCACAACCTTCCAGTTCATGCGGCAGGGCTACTTCTGCGTGGATTCGCGCGACAGCTCGCCCGACCATCCGGTATTCAACCGCACGGTATCGCTGCGCGACAGTTGGGCCAGAATCGAACAGGGCGGCGGGACGACGTAGCGGCTCGTCGATCACCGGAGCGTGGATCGAAGGAGGATCACCATGATCAAAGCGTGTATTTTTGACCTGGACGGGGTGATTGTATTCACCGATCGCTATCACTACCTCGGGTGGAAGAAGCTCGCCGACGAAGAGGGGTGGAAGTTTGATGAGTCCCTCAACCATCAGTTGCGTGGGGTCTCGCGGATGCAGTCGCTGCAGATCATCCTCGACCACAACAGCCTCGACGTATCCGATGACCAGAAGGCCGAGTTTGCCGATCGCAAGAACCGTTACTACCAGGAACTCCTCGACGACATCAGCAACGATGACCTCTATCCCGGCGCCGTGGAGTTTGTGCAGCGCGTGCGCGACCGGGGCATCGCCACCGCGCTGGGCTCTTCGAGCAAGAACGCCGACCGGGTGCTGACGGCCCTCTCCATCAAGGATCTGTTTGACGCGGTGGTCACGGGACACGACCTGACGCGAACCAAACCCGATCCGCAGATCTTTCAGCTCTGTAACGAGGGGCTCGGCAACCTTCCGGTCACCGAATGCGTCGTCTTCGAGGACGCCGAGAGCGGGATCGCCGCGGCACTGGCTGCCGGAATGCACGCCGTGGGGGTGGGCGATGCGGATCAGCTCCCCAACGCGGACCAGGTGATCAAGGAGTATTCGGAGATCAACCTCGATCAGCTGCTGGCAAACGGTCGGGTCCGCTGAGTCGACCGATTGTCTTTTTTCTTCTCGTACAGTATGTTGTAGCCAATGAAATTCCATGAACTTGAACTGCATCCGGATGTACAAAAAGGAATTGACGACGCGGGTTTTGTTGAATGTACCGAGGTACAGGCGAGAACCATCCCGCACAGCCTGACCGGCCGTGACGTGACCGTACAGTCACAGACCGGTACCGGGAAGACCGCGACCTTTCTCATCCCCATTTTCCATC
>REDM01000062.1 GCA_007693485.1 Spirochaetaceae bacterium | reverse complement strand
GAGTTGGCAGACATAATGAAGACGACTACGCTCTTAGTTTCTCTCATGCTCCTTACGCTCTTCGCGGGCGCTGAACAGAGGGTTCACGTTGTGCAGCGGGGCGATACCATCTTCTCTATTTCTCGAAGATACAACGTGAGTGTCGACGCTCTGCAGCGGGAGAACAGCATATCGGATCCCAGCGTTATCCGAGTTGGACAGCGTTTGACCATTCCCGGACAGAGCAGCGGTCGCCGCCACACGGTAGAGCGCGGGGAAACCTATTTCGGGATTGCCCGTCAGTACAACATTTCGCTGGCACAGCTCCTGGAGGCAAACAACCGCACGGCAGAAACAATGCTTCGCGTGGGGGATGTGCTCACCATTCCTGGCGGGAACGCGGTGGCATCGGGGTCTCAGCCCGCCCAGCAAAGCGCTCCAGCGCAGCAGACTCCCCGACCGGCGGGTACGCCCGCGCGTACCTCTATTGCGCCCCAGGTGGCTCCTACGGTTACGCTGGGCGATTCTTCGCAATTGTGGCCCCATCCGGGTCGACGCTCGGTAATGGAAGGGAAGTTTCCCGGGATTCGTATTGATGGCGGTCGAGGGGACACCGTTGTCGCCATTGCTGCCGGTCAGGTGATTTACTCAGGACCCCACAGCAGTTTCGGTCGAGTGGTATTTGTTCAGAACCCGGCAGGGTTCATCTACGTCTACGGTGGCAACGATGAACTGCTGGTCCAGGTTGGAGACCGTGTTCAGGTCGGCACGGCGATCGGGACCGTTGGGACGTCGAGTTCCGGCGGCGCTCATGTATTCTTCACGGTGTGGCGTGACAATCGGTTTGTTGATCCCGGGCGTGCGCCTCGGGGTTAAGTCGAGAAGAGAGGAAACAATGTATCGTGACGGAGAGCGTACAAAGAGCAGGCCTACCCGGAAAGACGCAACGCGAAGCAGGGTCGATCCGTACGACGTTGATCCGCTCGCATTCTATCTCAAGCAGATTTCTCGCTATCCTCTTCTGAGCGCGCAACAGGAGATCACCGTTGCCGAGAATATACGGACTCTGCGTGGTGAGTTAACGGCAGCCGAGGTGGCCAACGGAACGTCAGCCGAGAAGCAGAGGCAGCGAATCGAAGAGCTGGAAGAGGATCTGCGCAAAGAAAAAAATCGCATGATCAACGCAAACCTTCGACTCGTCGTCTCGATCGCAAAGAAATACCAGAATCGTGGGTTGAGCCTGCTCGACCTCATCGATGAAGGGAACATCGGATTGATCGAGGCCGTTGAGCGGTTTGACGCGGAAAAGGGGTGCCGGTTCTCCACCTACGGGACATGGTGGATTCGACAGGCGATCGTGAAGTCCCTGGCAGACAAAGGCCGAGTGATTAGAATCCCGGTTCATATGCTGAATACCATCAAGAAGTGCTACTTTGTTGCGAAGGAACTCACGCAGGAACTCGGGCGGGATCCGGACAACCGTGAGGTGTCCGAATACCTGGATCTTACCGCGGCACGGGTTGGAGAGATCATGGCGCTCTCGCAGGACACCGCGTCACTCGATGTCACCGTCGACGACGACAATTTCACCCGCCTGTCCGACCTGATCGAAGACCAGGCGAACGGACAACCATTTGACATGGTGTTTCACATGACGCTGCAGGAGACGATCGAAGAAGTGCTGCGACAGCTGAGCACGCGCGAGAAGCGAATCATTCAGCTCCGTTTTGGCCTCGCAGGTGAGGGCCCGCTGACCCTTGAAGAGACCGGCAGCCAGCTCGGCATTACCCGTGAGCGGGTGCGTCAGATTCAGGAAAAAGCGATCAAGAAACTGCGCGAGTTCTCAGCGATCCGCGACTTCCACGAGTAGTGCCGCTTCTCGATCGCGCCTGAATCTACTTCAACACCGTCAGCACGTGATCGACCATTTTATCCCCATCAAACAGAAACTGTCCGGTAATCCGCGCGCCCGTGAGTGCGGCGGGGAGCCAGTATCGGTCGTCCGCCCACATTTGGTCGTACGGAATCTCTGCAATATTGCACCAGAAGGGGTCCGCTTCGTCGGTCTCGCAGAGCGTTCCGCTCCATTCGCGGGAGAAAAACACGTGGACGTGTATGCCGTATCCGTCGGCAAACAGAAACGAGAGCGTTCCGATGTCAACCGGGTCGTGCGGAGTAAGGCCCACCTCCTCCTGCGTTTCCCGAATTGCCGCCTCACGCGCGGTTTCACCGGGATCAATTCTTCCGCCGGGCCCATTGATCTTGCCTTTTCCCAGGCCGCGTTTCTTGTGAATTAACAGAACTTTTGTCTCGTCACGCAAGAAGCAGAGAACCGCTCGATCGGTTGGTTCCCATTGGTCCCAGGGCACGTCGCTGACTCGTAATGGCCGGGATTGAGAATAAGATTCCATTGCGCATACGATACGGAGATGGTACTATGCTGTCAATTCAATTTTCATACCGTCCGACGGTTTGTGTGAACCAACCGGCTTTGGGCGGCACACGCAGAAAATAGAGAGGAAACAGGCAGATGTTGGGAATCGTCGTGGTTGCAGTGGTAGCAGCCCTGTCGTTTGCCGCGATCAACTTCTACGCGGTAAAAAAGCTCGACACGGGCACAGGGCTCATGCAGGAGATCGCCGGTGCGATTCAAGAGGGCGCCGATGCCTTCATTCAGCATGAGTACAAAATCATCGGTTCGATCGCAGTCGTAATCGCAGTAGTTCTCGGCGTTGTGGTGTCCTGGTACACGGGTGTTTCGTTTGTGCTCGGCGCTTCGATGAGTGCCACCGCAGGCTGGATCGGCATGAAGATTGCGACGCTCGCAAACGTCCGCGTTGCCAACCGGGCGCGTGAGTCGAAGAGCCTTGGGAGCACATTGAAGGTGGCCTTTCAGGGCGGAAGCGTGATGGGGCTCTGTGTTGCGGGGTTCTCACTTCTCGGCCTCACTGCGGTCTACTTTGTGTTTGGGAGACTTCTCGGGCAGACCGATCCGGAGAATCTCACGGTCAGCGTCAACTGGATCGGAATTAACTTCATTCCGTTTACCATGAGTGTGTCCGGGTACGCGCTTGGCTGTTCCATCATCGCCATGTTTGACCGCGTGGGCGGTGGTATCTACACCAAGGCCGCGGACATGGGAGCCGACCTGGTTGGCAAGACCGAGGCTCACATCCCTGAAGACGACCCGCGAAACCCCGCGACCATCGCCGACAACGTTGGTGACAACGTCGGTGATGTTGCCGGTCTTGGTGCAGACCTCCTTGAAAGCTACGTCGGTTCGATCATCTCCGCGGTGGTGCTCGCCTCCTACATGTACCACCTTCGACTGGGTACCACTCGGGAGCTTTCCGGAGAACTGGTAGTCCGACTGGTCACGTTCCCCCTGATGTTTGCGGCGATTGGGGTATTGGCGTGCATCCTGGGAATTCTCACGCTCATTCTCAAGAAACCAACCGATCGTCCCCATCGCGAACTGAACGTCGCAACGTGGACGTCGGCAATTCTTACCCTTCTGGCAACCGGCGTGTTCACCTGGTTCTTCTTCGCGGGACGGGCTGAGGGACTTGCGGAAATCGGCTTCTCCCTTGGTGTCATGAGCCCGTGGGCCGCGGCGGTTCTGGGAATTGTCAGCGGAATCATGATCGGACAGCTGGCAGAGTACTACACCAGCTACGACTTCAAACCAACGCAGAGCATCGCAGCGGCGTGTCGTGAGGGTGTCGGCCTTACCGTTACCCAGGGTCTTGCCATCGGTATGAAGTCAACCTTTTTGCCGCTCATTGTGCTGGCCGTGGCGGTTATTGGCGCCAACGCAATTGCCGGGCTCTACGGTGTGGCCATGGCGGCGGTTGGTATGCTGAGCTTTGTTGCGGCAACGGTGAGCGTCGATACCTACGGACCGATCGCCGATAACGCCGGCGGTATCAGCGAAATGTCGAAGCTCGATCCCTACGTTCGTGAGATCACCGACAAGCTCGACTCGGTTGGAAACACCACAGCGGCAATTGGAAAAGGGTTTGCCATTGGTTCGGCAACGCTGGCGGCGCTGTCGCTCTTTGCATCCTATCTATACTCGCAAGCGGGGCCGGACGATACCATCAATAACTTCGTGCTGGTTCTCGACATGATCAATCCGCTGGTTCTCGCCGGTGGACTTGTTGGCGCGGCGCTGCCCTTCCTGTTTTCCGGTATCTTGATCGAGGCGGTGGCCAATGCGGCGCGGAAGATGGTGCAGGAAGTGCGAAGGCAGTTTGCCGAGAACCCGGGGATCCTGACCGGCGAGGTACGGCCCGACTATCGGCTCTGTATCGAGATCTCGTCGGCCGGTGCTATTTCTGAGATGAAGGTGCCCGCTTTGATCGCGGTGCTTACCCCGATTGCCAGTGGCTTCATTTTTGGTGCCGACTTTGTGGGTGGGCTGTTGATTGGGACGACGCTGTCGGCCATCATGCTCGCACTGTTTACCGCAAACTCCGGTGGCGCGTGGGACAACGCGAAAAAGTACATCGAAGAGGGCCACCACGGTGGCAAGGGGTCGGATGCACACGCAGCCGGTGTTGTGGGCGATACCGTGGGTGATCCGCTGAAGGACACCGTCGGACCGTCTCTGGACATCCTGATCAAGATCATGGCAACCGTTTCGCTGATTACGGTTTCGATCTTCGGCGAGTACAACCTGCTCGGCCTGTTCTTCTA
>REDM01000063.1 GCA_007693485.1 Spirochaetaceae bacterium | reverse complement strand
GCGCAGAACAGCGAAGACCCGGAACTCGCGGAACGGCTCTGGCAGGAGAGCGCCCACATGGTCGGACTGACGGGATAGTCCCGGGCGCTGCCCCAACCCCGAACGCGACGTCTCGAATCAGCGAGCCGGTTCCAGAATCAAAACCTCGCACGCCTGAAGGGTAGGCAGACCTACCTCGGATCCTGCCGCGCGGTGCGTGCCCAGTAGCACCTTCCAGTTCTCGGCGCCGAAGGTCGCGCGCTCCGCTGACAGGATGTCACGCTGAAAGTCGAGTACCGTTCGGGAGGCAAAGTTCAAAAAGACGGCGACCGTTTGATTGCCGTCTTCAGTCAGCAGATCGCGGCGGTAGGCGAGGACGTTCCGGGTGCCGGGAATCAAGAAACGGATATCACCCAACTGAAGCTCGGCTCGGCGGCTTCGCAGCGTAATCAGCGTGCGGTAGAAGTTGAGCAGCGAGTCGGGGTCATCCAGTTGCACCGCCACGTTGCGAGTCACGCTGTCACGCGGAATGGGAAGCCACGGCCGTCGCCCGTGCTCGGTGAAACCCGCAAACGGGGTCGAGTCCCACTGCATGGGGGTGCGCTCAGGGTCCCGCCCAAAGCGACGGATCGGCCAGGTGCGCTTGCCGAAAGGATCCTGCAAATCGGCGTGGTGTATCGGCAGGTTGTCCATGCCGATTTCTTCGCCGTAGTAGAGGAACGGCGTTCCGCGCAGCGTCAGCACCATGGCGGCGGCGACGCGGGCGCGCGCCTCGGTGAATCCCTTTTCTTTGAACCGTCCGTAGTGACGCGGCTGGTCGTGGTTGCTCAGGGTGAAGTTGGGCCACGCTCCATCGGGAATTGCGCCGTACCATCGTTCGATTGACTGAAAAAATGCCCGCGCGCTCCACGGCTGGTAGAGAAAATCAAAGTTGAACGCCATGTGCAGTTCATCGTTATTGTAGCCGTGGAACTCGGCGGCCAGACCGGTGATCCTGGTGAAGATTTCCCCCACCAGGATGCGTTCGTCACCGTTGTACTTCTCGGTAATCTGCCGCATGCCGCGACAGATGTCATGGGTCTCGGGCCGGTTCCGGTCGTAGATGTGGTTCTGAAACAGGTCGGGGTTGAGGTTGGTGGTCCACGGGTTGGAGCGGAATTGATCGTCCTTGACGAACCAGTTCACCACATCGAGGCGGAAGCCGTCCACACCAAGGTCGAGCCAGAAGCGCATGACGTCGTACATTGCCTCGCGCACGTCCATGTTGCGCCAGTTGACCTCGGGCTGCGATCGGGTGAAGGTGCCGAGGTAGTACTCTCGTGTCTTCTTGTCCCACCACCATGCGCCCTTCAGCTCAAAAATGGCGAGCCAGTTGTTGGGCTTGCGCGGTCGGCGCTTCTTTCCCAGGAGCCACTGAAAACGGGGAGGTCGGCCTGGGTGCCAGAGGTACCAGTCGCGTTTGGGGTTATCTTTGCTGCTGCGCGACTCAATGAACCACGGGTGCTGATCCGAGGTGTGGTTGAGCACCAGGTCGATGATGACCCGAATGCCGCGGGCGTGCGCCTCCGAGAGCAGTCGCTTGAAGTCGTCGAGGCTTCCGAACATGGTGTCGACGTCGGTGTAGTTACTGATGTCGTATCCGAAGTCGGTCATGGGTGAGGGGTAGAACGGCGAGATCCAGAGCGCGGTGACTCCCAGCGAGTTGGTGTTGTCTTTCCCATCATTCAGGTAGTCCAGCCGGTTGATGATGCCGGGCAGATCGCCGATCCCGTCTCCGTTGGTGTCCTGAAAGCTGCGCGGATAAATCTGATAGAATACGGCGCGCTGCCACCAGGGCGCCGTTTCGGTGGTGCCGGTCTTTCGGGTGCTCATGATACCGTAACTATACCGTCGAAGCCCTTCTGTTTCAATCAACCCTTCTTGACACGGTGACACGCGCGCTCTATCGTCAGAGCCACGATGAACATCCGAAAAGCGTTGACGCTGCAAACGGTTACGGTCAACCTGCCGGGCACCACCAAGCAGGAAGTGATCGAGGCCCTGGTGGATCTTGCCTCTGCCGGCGGGAAGGTGAAGGATCGAGCGGCGGCGCTGGACGCGGTGCTGGCGCGCGAGGCCAGGATGACCACCGGCCTGGAGCACGGCGTTGCCATTCCACATGGAAAGACCGACGCGGTGGATGAGCTGGTGGCCGCCGTGGGCATCACGCGGGAGCCGGTTGACTTTGCCGCCCTTGACGGGAACCCGTGCCGCATCTTTGTGATGACGATCTCCTCCATTCATCGGACCGGTCCGCATATCCAGTTTCTCTCGGAAATCAGTCGCCTGCTCAAGAGCGCTGATGTCCGGGATCGCCTGCTCGCCGCGCGCGACAACCGCACGCTGCTCTCCCTTCTTCAGGGGTAGAACCATGCACGACACGCACAACATCACCTCGCTCATGACCATGCTGGTACTCCAGCTGGCTGCCATCCTGGTTGCAACCCGGATCGTGGGTCATCTTGCCCAGCGCTACCTCAAGCAACCGCGCGTTATGGGCGAGATGGTGGCCGGCATGATCATCGGGCCGTTTGCCCTGGGCGCGTTGCGGTTGCCCGGGCTGGGTGTTCCGCTCTTTCCCGTTGCCGAGGGGCTCATTCCCGTCTCCCCGCAGCTCTACGGTTTCTCGGTCGTGGCTTCGATCGTACTTCTGTTTCTGGCCGGACTTGAAACCGACCTTCCCACGTTTTTGAAGTTCTCGGGCCTGGGCGGCGTTGTTGGTCTGGGAGGGGTGGTGGTTTCGTTTGTGGTTGGGGCGCTGGTGGCGGTGCTGATGCTTCCCGGCGTGCAGAGCGTGGCGCATCCTTCCGCGCTGTTTCTGGGGGTGCTGGCCACCGCCACCAGCGTAGGGATTACGGCCCGGATCCTCTCGGAGCAGAAGAAGATGGCAACACCCGAGGCGGTCACAATTCTCTCTGCAGCGGTGCTCGACGACGTGATCGGTATCATCCTGCTGGCGGTGGTGGTGGGTGTGGTGCAGACGGAAGCCGCCGGCGGCACCCTGGACTGGGCGGCGATCGGGATGGTGGCGCTGAAGGCGTTTGGGTTCTGGCTCATCGCTACCGTGCTCGGCATCCTCATTGCCCCCCGGCTCACTCGCGGTCTCAAGGCGTTCCAGTCGATGGAGGTCACCGTTGGCACCACCTTCGGCATCGCGCTCTTTCTGGCGGGGCTTTCGGAAATGGTGGGGCTCGCGATGATCATCGGGGCCTACGTAGCCGGGCTCAGTCTCAGTCAGACCGACGTGGCCCACGAGCTGCAGGAGCGGATGTCCGGCGTCTACGAGTTTCTGGTGCCGATCTTCTTTGCCGTCATGGGAATGATGGTTGACTTTCGTGCCCTGGGACCCGTTCTGGTGGTGGGCGCGGTGTATGCGGTTGCGGTCATCCTGGCGAAGGTGGTGGGCGCGGGAGTGCCGGCCCTGCTCACGGGCTTCACCCCCCGCGGCGCGCTTCGCGTCGGGGCGGGGATGCTGCCCCGCGGCGAGGTCTCGCTCATCATCGCGGGCATCGGTTTGTCATCCGGGGCGATCGGTGCCGATCTCTTTGGCGTTGCGGTGCTGACGATGCTGGTTTCCACGCTGGTGGCCCCGCCCATTCTGGTTCGCAGCTTCCAGGGGGCGCCCGGTTTCCGCCGCCGCACCGAGGAGAAGGGCGCCGGCGAGATGACCACCGTCGGCCTTGAGTTCCCGTCCGCGATCACGGCCGATTTCTTCCGCCGCAGCCTGGTGCGCTCCTTCCGCGACGAGGAGTTCTTTGTCTATCGCGTCGACCACCAGCAGACCCTCTACCACATCCGCAAGGACGACATCCACATCACCCTGCGGCAGGACAGCGGCCGAATCGAGGTCACCACCTCACCGCGCCACGAACAGTACGTGCGCTTGATGATGGTAGAAGAGACGCTTCAGTTGAAGGAAATGCTCGATTCATTGCAGACCATGAGCAGGCCCGACGCAATGGGTCAGAGCCTGCTCGGCGGTCTGCTGGATTAACCTGCAGGCGCCGGGCGGCGCCGCGCCGCCGCGCTTCACCCGCCAGCACCCGGTCAGAGCTGGATTCGCGTTCCCACCGTACCGACGAAGTTCTCGCCCAGCAGGTCATACCCCAGCCCCAGATCGAGCCTCAGCAGCAGAATATTGATCGAGGTCCCCCCGAAGGCCCGGAACGACCACCCGTTGGCGTCACTGGTGACGCCGATGTCGCGCCCGTCGACGTCGATGCCGGCGGCTTTGAGATCGTCAATATCGTCCTGTTCGAGATTACTCCTGAACCGGATGCCACCGCCGGCGTTCGAAATGCCGTAGGATGCGGCCAGTCCGGCGTATGGAGTCAGAATGATGAAACTTTTGGACACTTGTGCCTTGAAGTCGATGACGTTGGTCGTCCACTCAACAAAGGCGTCACCACGAGGACTGATTTCGACAAAATCATTGTCTTCGTCTGGTCCGGTAATAACCCTATAGTCTGCACTCACCGCGTCACGCACCAGAATCTGCCCGCGCATATGGTTGAAGCCAACCCCTACCGAGATATTGGGCCTCACGAGCCCCTGCTGCATCAGCGCGTAGCGGACGTCACCACCCACGAGGAGGAACTCGGTTTTGAGATTACCGGCGTTCAGCCCGCCGTCACCGAGGGTGCCGAACTTCACGCCGAAGTCGAAGG
>REDM01000064.1 GCA_007693485.1 Spirochaetaceae bacterium | reverse complement strand
CTCGAAGACCACACCAAGGTCGATCCGACCGACATATGAGAGGAAGGTGCCGCGGTCCGCGAGGGTGTAGGCCTGCTGGTCGTTGGCGAGGGTGATCACTGCGCCCATGCCCTGGCCGACCTCTCGGTACCAGCCGCCCTCCGGGGCGGATGTCCCGTCGGCGATCACCCCGGCCTCACGCCAGAGTTCCCGCTCTTTCACATGGGTGCCCGAGTTGTCCCCACGTGATACGAAGATGGCACGGCGATCGGCGATTCGCCGCATGGCCTCCACGGCGCTGTCCGCCTGGCTCAGCCCGGCCGGGTCGGCAGCGGGCCCCAGAATCACGAAATCGTTGTACATGAACGAAACCCGCCCGACGCCGTAGCCGGCGGCCACAAACTCCTCCTCGAGCGAGGGGGCGTGCACCATCAGCACGTCGGCGTCACCCGTACGCCCAATCTGCAGCGACTGTCCTGTCCCCACCGCGATGACGTCGACGATCACGTTGTGGCGTGCCTCAAAGGGTGGCAGAAGCTCCAACAGAAGCCCGCTGTTTTCGGTGCTGGTGGTGGTTGCCAGCACCATGCGCGTTGGGGGCCGCTCGCTCGGCCCGCGGGCGTGCGCGAGGGGGGGGCACCCGGCGATCCACAGGGCCGCAGAGAGGGTCGCGATGGCTGCCGCCGTGCGCGTGCGAGAGTGATTGCGACGGGGAAATCGAACGGGTCGGTACATGGCGCTCCTCCACGGGCATCCTATCAACTCCGTGCGCTTTTTTTGAGATACCCGCGGTCGTGTGGTATTGTATCAGAAGAACTATGACCCGGATCGCGATGGTTTTCTCCATTTTCTTTCTCCTCCTTTTTTCCTCGTGCGGCGAGAGCGGGCTGCTCCTGCCCCCGCTGTCGGAGGATGGGGACATTTCCGTGCAGACCGTCAGCGACGGGGCCGTGCTGGGTCAGGCCGACACCGTGCCGTTTACGCTGGAGGTGGGCCCGCAGGGAAGTAACCCCGACCGGGTGGTGGTGAGCGTTGTTGACGCCGCGGGACGGGTGGTGCGCACCGTGAGTCATGCGGCGGCCGAACTCGATCGCGGGCGGGTGCCTTCGCTTGCGGTGGCCGGTATCGAGCCCGGGCTCTACGTGGTGGAGATTGAGTTTTTTGCCGCCGGCCGTCGTCTCGGAGGGCACGAGCGCACTGTCTTTGTGGTCAACGCTCCCCACCGTGTGGGTGGAATTTCGGTCTATCCCCCGTTTTTCGAACCCGACTCGCTCGGCATCCTGCGTGCCGACCTCGAGGTTCCCGCCGAGAGTGACCCCTGGCTGCGCTGGAGCTTCGCCGGACGCCCCGTTGCCGAGGGGCGACTCTCCGAAGGTGCGGGACAGATCGTGTTACGCTCACCACGGAGCGAAGGGGTCTACGCCGTGCGGCTGGAGCTCTTTCCCCAGGCGCCCCGCGGCGCCGACTTCCGGTTTCCTTCGCCAATCGTTCAGAACAGCGACCTGGTGGTGCGCCAGGCGCGTGCCGGGTTGGAGAGAGGACTCGCTCCCGCATCCTCGTTCTACTCGCTCCTGCATCTTGCCGGAAACCTGCGTGACGCGGGGATGCGTATCCAGCTCCTCGGGGAATCGGCCACTCCCGCTCGACTGATCGGCGAGCCGGACCCACGGATCGTTCAGGAGTTTTTCGGATACTTTTTTGAAAACGGCGGCGGCATCGAGTTCAACGAGGTGCTCCTCCCCTACCGTGGCGGGGGTCTGGACCCCTTCTCGGTGGTGGTGCGCATGGTCCCCGCCCGGGTGGTGGACGGTGCAATTCTGTTTGCCGCCACCTCGGACGACGGAGAGTTTTCGCTGACCGTGCGGCAGCTGGAGGAAGGCTACCTCGCCGCGGAGCTGCGCGTTGGTGAACGCTCGGCGCGTGCCGTAACGGATGTACCGGTCGCACCCGCGGGCGTTCCGGTGGACATCAACCTCGCCGTGCTTCCCGGGGCTGAACGTACCGAGCTGCGCTGGTTTGCGCAGGGAGAGCGGGTCGGCGGAAGATTTGTTGATATCGGATTCCCACGTCCCGAAGAAGGCGCTCCGCACGGTGCGGTAGCGGGCGTGACGCGAATCGGCGGTCCCGGTGGATTTGTTGGCCTGCTCGGTGAGTTTGGTATCTTTTTTCGTGACGGCTCCCGGCGCCCCGCAGCCGATATCGAGCGCTTCCGAGCAGCGGGAGCGCGGCGGTTTGGCGACGACCTGATTCTTGCCGAAGGCTTCGAGTCGGGCCTTGGGGCGGTGCTCGATGCGCAGGATGCCGAGGTCATCGGTGAGGCGAGTGTGTTGCGCATCGCGCCGGGTGGTGTGGTTGTTCTGCGTGCCGTAGACCTTTCGGACGGCAGCGTGGTGGTTGAGGTTACCCCGGTTGGGGACGAAGGCACCGAGATGCCGGCCGTCGATCAGATGGAACTGCTCGTAGCTCACGCCACCGATGATTCGCCCATCGTCTCGGTGGGGATGGACGGCACGGTTGCGGCGGCCGGGCTCTCACCGTCGCGTCTGGTCTTCCTGTATCCGGTTCGGTTCATGCTCTCCCTTCAGGAGGGGGCCGTGGTCGTCGCAGACGATACCGGTGGCACGGTCTCGGTGCCGGTTGTTCCCGTTCCGGGTGAACTGAATCTCACGCTCGCCAATCGATCGGCCGACCAGACCGTTGAAATCGAGTCGATTCTCGTATACCGTGATCGCGAGCGTATCTCCGGCATTCCCGAATAGCCGTAGCCGACAGGGTGCGACAGCCGAAGGCCGACCACCGAAGAGAGAACGAGGAGCTTTTCGTGCCCAGATTATTCGTACGGGTAGTGCTTTCGCTCTGCGTCGGCATCGTTGCCGTGCTTCCTGTTCATGCCCAATTCTACTCGGAGCGACAGGAGATCGCGATCTTCCGGCTCAGCTACTACGGCGAGCCGCTCGATCCGGTGCCACGCGAGCAGACGGTAGTACAGCTCGGACGAGTCTTCCGCTACGAGCGAAGGGTGGAAGCGCGAACCTCCGAGATATTCCGGCTTGCCGTGGGCGCCGTAGACGAGCAGATCCGTAGCGTCTTCATCAACCTGGGGCGCTTCGACGTCATCGGCCTGACGCAGCGTCTCGACTTCGAGAACGTCTCCGCCTTTGCCGACGCCCTGCGCCGCTATCGCGAAGCCACCGCGGAGTTTCCCGAGGCGGTGCTGCTCGGGCAGCAGGCCTTTACCGCCGAAGAGCTCGATCGCATCAGCGGGGGCTTCATCGTCGTGGTGCCGTCGGTATCGTTCTACAACCTGGTCCAGCGCGATAACGGCGAGTACCACGCGACCATCGAGACTTCGTTCACCTTCCTCAACGTGGAGAACCTCACCACCATCGGGCAGTTTTTTGTGGAGACCAGCGGGTCCGATCGCGACGCGGTGACGGCGATGCGCTCTGCGGTCAACGGGATTGAGCCGCAGCTGGTGTTCCGGATTCGCCAGATGGATGAGTTCCAGCTGCGTACCGGTATCCTCGAAGTGAACCGCCGGCGGGTCCTGCTTGAGTTTGGCCGCAATATGGGCATTCAACGGGGCGACGAGTACGCCATCGTGGTGCCGCGGGTAACCATTCACGGGCACCAGACGGTCGAAGAGACCGGGCTGATGGTGATTCGCGAAGTGCGCGAGCAGTACTCCATTGCGGAGCTGCTCTACGCATCGCAGGGACCCTTCGTGGGCGACCAGCTGCAGGAGGTTCCGCGCATGGGTGCGGACATCACGGTCTACGGCAACGCCCTCGTTGACTTTGCCGCCGAACGCGGTACCTTTGTCATGGGGCTGAAGGCGGTTCCAAGCCGCGGGTTCTTCAACTTCCGGCCGCTGGTGGGGATTGAGATCCCATTCACCGACACCGTGCTTGGGCTGCTCTTCCCGCTCAACGTCTACCTGGGCGGCGAGTTCAATCAGTACTTCGGCCGCCTCAAGCTGACCCCCAGTTTTGGATTCGGAATCGGGGGCGGCATCCCCTTCAACCAGTCGGTGTTTGGGGATGACTACTTCGCGAGCCATTTTGGCGGCAGCGCCCGGCTGACGGTGAACATGCTCATCAACCGCGACACCATGCTCTTTGTGGAAGGCGGATTCGCCCGCTGGGTGGGCTTCTACGACGGACTGGTGCCGCCGGAAATCACCCGGTTTTTCGACGGCTACGGTGGAATTCTCCTGGGCGCCGGGATAACATTCAAGTAGCACACAGGAGCATACGCATATGCGACGAGATCTTCGCACCATCAATACCCCACGCGCTCGCGGGTTGTGGTGGATCGGCACTTCGGTGCTGGCCGCCCTGATCGTGGCCGGCTGTGCGTCCGGGCCGTCTTTCACGAGCATCCCCGGTTCCGCCGCGAGTGGCCCGAGCGACGTCTACCCGGGCAGCGGCCGCGGGCCGAGTCTCGCGATTGCGATGAACGACGCCAAGATGGATGCGGTGCGCAACGCCGTCATCGATATGATTGGCGCTCAGGCCGAGGCGGCCAACAGCGCGACCCTCGACCGCGAGCTTTACAATACGCGCAATCCCAACGCCTTCGTCTTCAACGAAACCATGCAGACGGTGCGACGGGAGAACCTCGGCAGCATCGATCAGATGGACATGGTCTTTGACATCACCATCCGGGTAAACCGTCCGGCCATCGAGAGCGTGCTGGCCGCCAACGGCAT
>REDM01000066.1 GCA_007693485.1 Spirochaetaceae bacterium | reverse complement strand
GTATTCTTCCGGATAATAGAGCTTCACCAGCGCGCTACTGTCAAGGTATGCGGTCATATTCGCTCGGACCGCCCCTCTTCGACCAGTGCGCTGAGAGGTGCCCCGGTTGGAGCGCCAAACACGCTGCGGGCACGGGAGACAAAATCCGGAAACTCGCGAACACGGGATTCAGAATCGGGAACGATCCGCGCCACGACACGCTTGCGTTTTACGATCTGCACTTCCTCACCCGCCGCGACGGCGCGAAGCACGTCGCTGAAGTTATGCTGCACATCACCAACAGACACTCGCTTCATGCGTAAATATTACCGCACGTTTTAGAGGGTGTCAATTGGATCGCGTGCCACGGTGTGGCTTCGCCCTTGCTCTGAAATCCTTTCCATACATTACCTTCAGCTCAGGTTCCCGGGGGAGCCAAGGAGGACAATGATGCGTGAATGGGTTATGCTGGCAGAACAGATGGCGGAGCAGATCGAGCTCGACATTGATCGGCGCCGGATGCGCGAACCGATACGGCGCACAGGCACGGCGCGGAAGGTCGGCCCGAGAGCGAACGGCGCTTTTCGGCTGCGGCGCGCACTGGCTTCGGCCCTGTATCGTCTGAGCGCAATGGTCGCGCCGCCGATTGGAGACGACGAGCGGGCAAGAGGACAATGACTGTGGCGAACATAAACGACATTGCAACACATACCGGCCTCTCGAACGCAACGATCTCTCGCTATCTGAACGGCAAGCCCTACGTCTCCAAGGAAGCACAGCTTGCCATCGATATGGCGGTTCGCGAGCTTGGATACCGACCCAACGCGTCGGCGCGGAGCCTGCGAAGCGGTCGCACCGGACGGGTTGTGATGGTGCTGCGCGACGCATACCATCCCTTCTATGCGGCGCTCCTCGCGGGTGCGTGCCGTGCCGCCGCTTCCGTCGGCTACGACGTGCTCGTACAACAGAACCACGCCGAGGGATGGCACTCGGATCGCCTGACCCAGCTCGTGACCACCCGAGGGGTCGATGGGGTCATTCTCACCACGGATCTTGATCCCTGGAGCGAGTATCAGTCCGCGCTCTCCGGCATTCCTGCGGTTACATGCGATCAGGCCCTCTCCGATCAATCGCTTCCGGGGGTATTCATCGAGCATTACCAGAGCACCATCGAGGGGTTGTCACACCTGCGAGAACGGGGGGCACGCTGCATTGCGTGCGTACAGGCGCCGCCGGCGGATCCGTGCTCGTCAAGCGATATTCGCTCAGCGGCCTACCACGATTTTGCCGCGCAAAACCCGGATACACAAATCGAACTGGTGTCGATCGAAGACGATCTGGTACATAGCGGGTACGTGATGCTCGATGCGCTTGTCCACCGGAGTACGCCGGTAGACGCGGTCTTCTCCGGTTCGGACGACGTGGCCGCGGGGCTCCTCATCGCGGCGCGCGAGCGCGGCATCGCGGTACCCGGGCAGTTACGCATTCTGGGCTTCGACGACCAGCCGATCGCACGCACGCTCGAGATCTCAACGGTTCGCCAGCCGGTTCGCCGCATGGGCGAGCGCGCCTTTGAACTGGTTCATTCCATCATCCACGGCGAAAACCGTTTCGGCGCCGACCGGCTGCGCGTGCCATACCGACTCATGGTTCGATCGACGACGTGACGCGAAACACATGACTCAATGGATGATGTCAAGCAACCTTCAAGGTCCGGTCCGGCCGATAGCGCGTCATCCCGAGTGAGCACGACGCGGTCGATCTGATCCCCGATCATTATCCACCACCCCCGTTGCCCCGGCCCCCCGCTTCGGCTATCATCGCTCCATGGGAAAGCACTCCAGCAGCGGCTGGGATTCCGTCATTACCGGGTTCGTTATTGCCTCGGTGTTTGGCTTCATCTATCTGCGAAGCGGGAGTTGGGTCTGGCTCTTTCCGGCGATGTTTGGTGGTGTGTTGCCAATGCTCGAAGGGATCCGGCGAGTGCTCGCCGAGCAGAGACGTCGCCCCTCGCCGCGCGTTGCCGAGAAACAGCGCACTGAAGAAATGGAACGCGAGATTCTGCGCCTCGCCCGCGACCGGGGCGGTGTGCTGACGCCGGGCCTGGTGGCGTTGGAGACCTCACTGTCGATTTCCGATGCCGAACGCGTGCTCGACGGAATGGCGTCCCGCGGTTACGCGGGCATGGAAGTACGCGACAACGGCCGCATCGAGTACGAATTTGCCGAGTTCCGCCGGGAGATTGAGAAGCGGTAACCCGGCGTGAACGCGTAGTCGTCCGACCGGCTCTCCCGCGTGCTACCCTGAGACCTCCTGCGGGTGCCCATCGGCCACCAGCTCAACCGCCGCAGCGTTCGCGGACACTTGCTCGGGGTTCTTGCAACCGGGAATCACGCAGGTTACCGCCGGATGACGCAGGCACCAGGCCAGAGCCCAAGCGGCCATTTCGACGCCGTCGGGAAGCTCGGTGCGTCGAATTGCGTCCACTTCACGCAGGGCGGTTTCCACCTGTTCGCGCTCTCGGCGGCTTCGTACGTCGGTTGCGTCAAAGGTGGCGCCGGGGCGGTACTTGCCGCTCAGAAAGCCGCTCGCCAACGGAACGCGCGCGAGTACGCCCAGGTCATCGCGGAGCGCTGCGGGAAAGACCGCTTCCTCGGGCTGCCGGTCGAGGCGGTTGTAGACCACCTGCAGCGCGCGGGCGCCCACCTTCAACGCGGACTCGGCCTGATGCACGCTGATGGTGTTGGCGATGGAGATGCCGAGGTTTCGAACCTTTCCCGCCTCCACCTGCTTCTGTAGCATGGTCCAGAGCTCTTCGTTGTCAAAGACATCGTCTCCCCCGGAATGAAACTGATAGAGATCGACGTAGTCGGTCTGCAGCGCCCGGAGGGAGTCCTCAAGCTGAACCTGCACGTCGGAGGCAGACCAGAGATAGTCGCGGTCGAAACGGTCGTTGTAGTGGTGGCCAAACTTGGTGGCAATCACCCACTGCTCGCGCTCACCCTTCACCGCCTCGCCGACCAGCCGCTCGGAGAGGTGGTCGCCGTAACACTCGGCGGTGTCAATCAGATTGATGCCGTGATCGCGGGCCGCGCCGATGACGGCGTCTACCTCGGGCTGGGTGTAGTCCTTGCCCCACTCTCCGCCAAATTGCCACGCCCCCACTCCCACCACGCTCACATGGAGGCCGGTTCTGCCCAGTCGTCGGTATTTCATAGCTGTCCTCCTGGTTCGAGTATAGCAGATTGCTTGACCGAGGGTCCGCCGGCGCCTTAGGATCGAGCGACGAGGAGCTCCGATGCCACGCGATTCAGTTGAAACCAACCACTCAGTTCAGCCCGAGCATCCAAGCCCGAAAGCGCCGGTGAGTCGACTTGCGTTTCTGCGCGACGTGCTCATCTGCTCACTGGGCGCCTACGGTGGCCCGGAGACGCACATCAGCGTCTTTCTCGATCAGCTGGTGGTCAAACGACGCTACCTCAGCGAGACCGATCTCATCGAGCTGATCGCTCTCTGTTCGATTCTGCCCGGCCCCACCAGTTCGCAAACTATCGTCTCGGTAGGATACAAGATGGGAGGCCCGGTCCTTGCCCTTCTGACCATGCTCGTCTGGTCGCTGCCGGTTCTGGTGGTGATGACGGCGCTCTCGTTTCTCTATCGCTTCCTGGAAGCACGCGCCATCCCCCTGGAGGTTCTGCGGTTCGTTGGCCCCATGGCGGTTGGGTTCATCATCGTGGCAGCATTTCGCATCGGTCGAAAAGTGGTGGTTGACCGCACGACCGCGGTACTCATGCTCTTCGGCGCCGTCGTGACCTACTTCATCCGTGCCCCATGGGTCTTTCCCGTGGTACTTCTGCTCGGTGGAGCGGTGACGATAACAGCCTCAGCCGAGCAGAATCTCTGGAACCGGGTCAAGTTGAACCCGCCGTGGCGCTACCTGGTGGTGTTTGCCGCGATTGCGGTGGGAGGACTTTTCGCGGCATCAGTGAGTCAAACGCGTCTCATTCAGCTCTTTGAGAGCTTCTACCGCTACGGCTATCTGGTCTTCGGCGGTGGTCAGGTGATTGTGCCGGTAATGTATAGCGAACTGGTTGAAATCCGTGGCTACCTCAGTAACCAGGAGTTTCTCACCGGATACGGCCTGGTGCAGGGTCTGCCGGGACCGATGTTCAGCTTTGCCGCGTACGCCGGCGGAATGGCGGCGCGCGACGGCAGTACCGCGATGCAAATCGCCGGGGCGGCCGCCGGCGGGGTGGGCATCTTTTTGCCGGGATTGCTGCTGATATACTTTGTCTATCCGGTGTGGGAACAGTTGAAGGAGATCCGCGCCATCCGCGTGGCGCTGAAAGGAATTGGCGCCGTAGCCGGTGGGCTCATCGCCGTGGCGGCGGTCATTCTGGCCCAGACAAGCGGCTTCGCGATCGACAACCTCATCGTGACCGCGGCAGCGATGCTGCTCCTGCTCTGGAAGCGATTCCCCGCTCCGTTGATCGTGGCCATCACCCTCATCGCAGGTTTCGTCGTGTAAGCACCCTTTCCGGGGGGCACTCGACCGCGCCGTGTGCGCACCGATCACATTTTTCGCCGTTTTCTCCAGATTCTGCTTGCCAGATTGGTATAGTCCATTTACAATTGGACTATACATGAAACAAGTCGATGGTCCAAAAGGGGCAATCGGGGAGGCACGGTGGATTGGGGCGAAGGAATCAGTCGATCACG
>REDM01000135.1 GCA_007693485.1 Spirochaetaceae bacterium | reverse complement strand
CAAAAGCCAGGGCCGAAACCGCGTCTGCGTTGACGGCGCGGAGTAGGGGGGCGGCATGAAAATTTCGTGCCGAAACAACCTGCGATCTTGGAAGTAATCCCACTCCTTCGGCTTCCGGTTATGATATAATCCGGCCCGATGGAGTCCGCAACCAATACCCCCCGCTACCTCTTTCGGAGAAATGTGCACGCGGGGATTTCCCATCGAGTAAAAGACCGCGAGAAGTCAAACGTCTTCTACTCCATTGCCACGGAGCCCGTCGTAACACGCAAAAGTATCGTTCGCGAGCGCAACATGCGCCCGACAACCGTTTCGAGTGTGGTGAATGAACTCATTCGAGACCGGCTGGTCGTTGAAGGCGACACCACGAGCCCGGGTCGTAAGGGGCGCCCGGAAACCCGGTTGCATCCACTGTTTGGTCGATTGGGTGCGGTGGCAGTCTTCGTTGTTTCTCGACAAATCCACGCGGTTCTGGTTGACATCGGCCAGACGGTGCTCGCTCACCGGTCAGTCGAAGTTCATAAGGATTCTACTTCGGATCACGTACTCACGGAAATAAGGAATCTCATCCTGTCCGTGCTGCAGGACCCTTGCCGCCACGACATCGAGGTGCTTGGGATCGGTTTATCATTGCCAGGAAACCTTGATGTGCGCCACGGGGTATGGCTCAAGAGCACCCGATGGACCGGTCTATACAGCCTCTCCCTGAAACGGTTGGAAACGGAAATCGGCATGCCTGTTCACTATATCAAAAATCTTGACGCGGAATGCGTGTATATTCTTCGGCGCTACCCGGAACTCTCGCGCGGTGGAACGCTGCTCATTCACTGGGGCTACGGAATCGGGGCATCATACGCCGACCGCGGTACCGTGCTACACGCCAACGCGGGTCTCTTCGGCGAGATCGGCCACTGGTGTGTTGATCCCGCCGGGGGCTCGCGGTGCGTTTGTGGAGATGTTGGTTGCCTCGAAACCCGGGCCGCACTCTGGGCCCTTCTGCCGGGCATCCGGAGTCGCTTCCCAGAAGCACCTGAACTTGAGGACGAGTTCGGGCGCTTTCTTGCTCGTGCACCGATGCGTGAGCTTCCGGGGTTGCCGGTCGCAATCGAATATATGGCAACAGCACTTCGAAACCTCTATCAGCTCTTTTACCCAGACAACATCGTACTGTACGGCCCATTCACTGAACGCCGCGAGATCTTCACTGCACTCTCCCGTGCGTTTCACGAGAACATCGTGCAGTTCAACCGCCGCGATACGTCACTGCGCGCGTACAAGATGAAGTCCGAGGGCGAGATATTCGGTTGCACCAGCGAGCTGTTTCGCCATTCACTGCGGCGCTTTCTCTCCGCGGACTGGAGCTGACTCCCCGCCGCCACGCTGTTCCGTGCTGCTGTTGCGCAACAACGCGACCACCGCACTCTTGATTACCGTCGCGGTCTCGCGGTGAAGGGCGCATGGGAGTCCATAGAATCGAAACGCCTCCTGCGTTTCGTATCCCGGCTCATCGGCGTTTTCCTTTGAAGGGAGATACCCGATCGTTCCGAAGCTGTGGCCTGCCACCATTGTAAAGGGGGCCGGCGACGTGCGCTTGAGATTCAAGCCAATCGATGCAAACGGCTCGCCTGGAAGAAAGGCGACCGCGAATTCCGAACCAAATCTAAGCACGCCAACCTCCGCCGTCGGAGCCGTCGGAAGCTTTCCCGCGTGCAGTAGTTCTTGCATCCGGTTTCCCCATGCCGTTCGCTCGGCAATAAGGAGAGAATCGTCAAAGTGTGCTTTCTCCCACTCATCGGCGCCGTCGCTTCCTTCGTCGCGTACATCGAACAGCATATCCTTGATGGGCTTCGCATACCGTGTTGTACAGGTGGTGCTTGTATAGGTGCAGGTGACATCGGCTACCGGGGATCCCCGATGGGCCAACGCTGTCGCCTGTTGGGTCAATTCATGGCCGATGTGTTCAATATCTTCTTCGGTCCCCTCGCTGAATGACGTATCGCCAAAACGTACAACCGGCTTCACATCGCCTGCACAGCCTTGGAGAACGATCACCATGGGTACACCATCCACTGTTTCGGAGAGTTTTCGTGCCAGACGATTGGGATAGTCGCCGGAGATCGCGTGGATCCTGACCCCAAGGACGGTCGGATGCATGGTAACGTTCACCAAGATTGCTATCGGCACTCTGGTCTCCTGATTGGTAACGACAGCAACCAGAATCTCGGGATCCACGGCACCCAGAGGGTTCGGCTTCATCACTACACGACTTCCTGCAGGGAAGCGCCGATTCATTCCAAACCGATTATTGAAACTTGATGCGACCGAGATCCCCGCTGGAACTCGACGCGACGACGCTTCATTGACGGCAGCACCGACCTGATCGACGATTCTTCGTCGGAACCGTAAATCAGGTTCGCATGTTCCCAGCCGGATCGCAGCCGGTGCAGTGTGTGTGTGACTTGTGGTCACCACGACGTCGGCCGGTTGTACCGGCACCAACTGGCTTACCAACTGGCGAATCTCGGATAGCAGGTCGTGATCCACCCCCAACACGTCAATCTGCACAAGAATTGCTGAGACCCGGGTCGTGTCAGGTCCCAACACCAGAACGCGGGTGAAGACAGGATCCATAACATGCTGAGTATTTCCAATCCGGTTCAAGTGGCCTTGAAGCTCAACTGGCCAGCTCGGGGTGATGTCACGCTGTCCCACACCAACCCAAAGATCATGCGTTTTCTTCATGCGAATGGGCTTCCTTTCTTGCGATTAACGGGTATGATACCACAAACGCATTTAATTATCACTATTTGTTAGTAATGTCTTGACGCCACGCCGAAGTGCCCTCCATACTCAGCGGAACTCATTATTCCATCATGCGTGAAAGCACTGCCAGGATTGAACAAGGGGCAACACATAACAAGGAGACCTCGATGAACGAGTTAGCCATTGCCGGCGGTGAGCCCGCCGTCCCAGAGCACGATCCGGACCTCTTCCACTGGCCTATAGTGACCGCCGAAGACGAGCAGGCTGTTCTGGAAGTCCTGCGAGCAGGAACAATGAGCGGAACTGACATCACGAAGCGGTTTGAACGTGAGTTTGCTGCGTGGCTCGGAATCGCTCACGCCCTCGCGTATCCGAATGGAACCGAGAGTCTCCGTGCAGCCTATTGGGCGTGCGGAGTTCGTGCCGGCGACGAGGTCATCTGTCCGAGCATGACGTACTGGGCGAGCGCTGCTCAGGCCGTTACTCTGGGTGCAACGGTGCATTTCTGCGACATCGATCCCGATACGCTCTGTATTGATCCTTCTGATGTTGAGCACCGCATCAGTGACCGAACTCGCGCCATCATGGTCGTGCACTACGCCGGCTATCCGTGTAACATGGAAGCGATCGGCGCAATAGCCGAACGTCACGGGATCTCCGTAATCGAAGATGTCTCACACGCACACGGAAGTCGGTTTCGAGGGCGCCTATGCGGCACCTTTGGCCGGGCGGCGGGCATGAGCATGATGTCGGGCAAGAGCTTTCCCATCGGTGAAGGCGGCATGCTCGTCACCAGCGATCGTGATGTATACGAACGCGCCGTCGCGTACGGTCACTACGAGCGAACTGGGGCATCTTCCCGCTTCAATGTCATCGACAACCAGGTTACCAATCCGGAGCTCGCCCGGTACCGGGGACTCCCGCTTGGCGCATACAAGCACCGAATGAACCAGACATGTTCCGCCATGGGACGTGTTCAACTGCGCTACTATGAGAACCGTATCGCCGAAATTCAGCGAGCCATGAACCGATTCTGGGATTCTTTGTCCGGCGTCCCGGGTATTCGTGCTCACCGCCCAGCCGCAGACAGCGGGACGACCATGGGCGGATGGTATTACCCTCAGGGGCTCTTTCGCAGTGATGAGCTGGAAGGGCTCTCTCTTGAAGGCTTCTGCGAGGCAGTCCGCGCCGAGGGGGTCACACCATGCTATCCCGGCGGCAACAGCCCGCTCCATCTGCACGAGTTCTTTCACAGCGCAGACATCTTCGGCATGGGCAAGCCCACAGTGCTTGCGTTTGGACAACGCGACGTCCGCCAGGGACAAGGATCACTCCCCGTCTCCGAGGGGATCGACCGCATCGCCTTTTCTGTTCCCTGGTTCAAACGCGACGACGCCGCAGCCATCGAGCGGTACGTCGAAGCCTTCCGAAAAGTGTGCGCACAGGCTGGCGAGTTGGTCCGTCGGGAGCGAAGGCGTACGTAAGATTCGATTCGATAGACGATACTATCGTGTAATGTTATTATATCCCGGTAATCTGTTGAAGGATTCACCGGGAGGAAATCATGACCATCAATGTTCAACCAACTACGGAAGCGATGTCGAGGGCGGCTGCCGCGCATGCTGCGGATATTCTGAGGGCGGCCCTCGATGAACGGGGTTCTGCGACGTTCGTGATTGCAACCGGGAATTCGCAGCTTGGGTTTCTGGGGCACTTGGTCAAGGCGGAGGGAATCGACTGGTCCCGGACCACCATGTTTCATCTCGACGAGTACGTTGGAATCTCCATCGAGCATCCGGCGAGCTTCGTCCGGTACCTTCAGGAGCGGTTCGTCCAGCACGTCTCACCGGGAACCGTACACTTCATCGACGGCGCCGCGTCTGATCCGGAGGCCGAACGACGCCGTATTGGCAGTTTGCTTCACGACGCAGGCGAGGTCGATGTGGCGTTCGTGGGAATCGGTGAGAACGGGCATCTTGCATTCAACGACCCTCCCGCTGACTTCGACACCACCGACCCCTTCCTGCTGGTCCAGCTGGATGATGCGTGCCGCCGCCAGCAGGTGGGTGAGGGTTGGTTCGCATCGCTGGATATGGTGCCCAGTCAGGCCATTACAATGTCGATTCGACAGATCGTGGCAGCCCGACGCATCGTCTGCACAGTTCCTGACGAGCGAAAAGCCGCCGCCGTTGCCGACTGCCTTTCAGAGCGACTGCCTGTATCACCGGAACGGCCGGCTTCTATCCTGCGTACCCACGATGAATGCACGGTCTTTCTCGACGCTGCAGCGGCGTCACGGATGTAAGGCGTCCCGTCCTGCGCTTGATCGTTGGATCCTCAGATACGCGCGATCGTCGAAGGAGTGGCTTCCCGGGTATACGCCTTTGGTCGCTTTCATCCGTCGGAACAGTAGGGGATCGTTGTGCAATACTTCACGTAGCGCAGCCTCTGTGGCCGCGAGCGTGGGGTAGAGCTCGGGATACCCGTCGCTCGCAAGGACGATCGACGAGGCACCCTCGGGTACCGGGTAGATGATCATATTGAACGACTCGGGAAGGAATCCGTCGAGCACAAAGTAATCGTAACGGGTTCCTCTGACCTGATTCTGAAAGACACGTTGCCGTCGTATCAGGTCGTCGATCGCCGCCCGTCCTGTGTCGTTCTCCAGCAGCGTTTCGACGGTCGCGCCCCGCGCAATTTCGCTCTCGATCATAAAGGCACGGACCTCTTCCGTTAACAGGTCCACGGCTTTTTGATTGGTCACCAGGACACTGTCGATCAGGGCCTGGCAATCCCCCAATAACCATATCTCAGACCGGACAGCGTGATACACCACCATTGAAGCGCTGATGCGTTGAAAGGGATCGTCGGCAACAACCCGCTCCATGTTATGTTCGCGATACCAACGGAGGATTTGTCCATCGAGCCAACGCATCGCGCGCCGAGCCGACAAGGAGGTATCCATCTCGCTTAAGGCCTTCACCAGGATATCGGCAGCGAGTCGTCCCGGGGAAATTCCGTCTTCGTAGGCGACTGAGGTGTTCGTCGCTCCGTCCACTACTGCATAGAGCTGTTTGCCGACATACAGTGCATCTTCGCAGCGTGCGGGTTCTCGATGCTTTCCCTCGACAAACTGTTCCGCCACGCGGATTGGCTCAGCTCCGCTCATTATATGACTCCCCTTTTTCGGCAAATGGTGTTGTTTTCCCATGGACAGACTATTCATCGATATAATAACATATCGCGGTAACAAATTCAGCAACGCGGTGCTGCAAGATTCAGGCCGTGGGGTAAAGAACGGGTGAACATGAAGCGGTTTGGCGTATCGGCAATCGACGGACAACCAATTACGATAGAGATCCGTGGCAATCGGATCCAGACAGTCGAACGACCCAGGGATCAGAGCGGACCTGAGGACGAGGAGTCGGGTGCCTTCATCATCAGTCCGGGTTTCGTTGATCTGCAGGTAAACGGGGTAGAAGGGCACGATTACAGCAGCGAAGCGCTTTCCAAACCAGACATCGATGCCATCTGTCGGGCCATGGCCGTCCGCGGTACGGTCAAGCATACGGCGACCATTATCACCGGACCGCAGAAGCAGATGCTGCGATCGATTGCCGAGATCCAGCGGGCCCACTCCCGTGATAAAACGGTGAATCGAGCCGTCACCGGGCTCCATGTCGAAGGACCATTTATTTCACCGGAAGACGGACCACGCGGGGCTCACCCCCGGCAGTCCGTTCGCCTCCCGGATGTCAGCGAATATGAATCGTGGCAGGAGGCCGCCGACGGGAATGTTCAGATCGTTACGGTGGCGCCTGAACTCCCCGGCGCTCTCGCCTTCATCGAGCGAATTGCGGCAGACGGCGTTATCGCGGCTATCGGGCATACCAATGCGCCTCCTGAATGCATCGCGGAGGCGGTGTGCGCGGGCGCAAGAATGTCTACGCACCTTGGCAACGGAAGTAGCGCAATGCTTCCGCGCCTCCACAACTTCCTGTGGGAGCAGCTGGCGGACGATCATCTGGTCGCAGGGATCATATCGGATGGAGTACATCTGCCCGAGTCGGTTCTTCGCGTCTTTGCGCGGGCCAAGCAAGTTGAGAGGCTCGTACTGGTGAGCGATATCGCGCCGCTTGCCGGTATGGATCCGGGTGAGTATCGCTGGGGCGATACTCACGTGCAGGTACACGACGACGGTCACCTCACCGTTGTCGGGACACCGTACTTCGCAGGAGCATCGGCTGGTCAGGACACAGCAATCACCGTGTTCAGCCGGGCAACGGGTTGGCCACTGTCTGATGTCGTTCGCCTCTGTACCTCCAATCCGGCCCGTCTGCTTGGTATGGCCGGGTACCCGCATGAGTTGCAGGCGGGAGATTCTGCCGATCTGACGATCTTCCGCTATGACCAACGGCGGCACACCGTCCAGGTAATTGAGACCATCCTGGGGGGGGAGGTTTTGTATCGGGGCGAATTGCTACCTTCAGATAAATCGGTGTTGGATCATGAAGGTTGTTGAGCATCTGGTTGTTCCAAAGAGCGCGGCCGCGAGCCGCTGCGAAGACGGGCTCGTCTGTACCCCGGACTTCGCTGCAGTTGTTGACGGCGCAACCAGCAAAAGCGACCGCACCTTTGCAGATCAGTCTCCAGGACGAACCGCTATGCTGCTCGTCCGTGACGCGATCGCAACAATGGACCCCAAGATATCTGCACAAGAAGCGATGACGTTTCTGGATGGTACTATTCGCGCGTGGTACGAAGAACAGGGCCTGCTGGATGAGATGCGAACCCATGTGGTGCGGCGGTGCAGCGCCGTTCTGGTGGTGTACAGTCGTTATCGCGGTCAAATCTGGTCCCTCGGAGATTGTCAGGCCCTTATCGATGGTGTGCCCGTCGATAAGGGATCGCGTCCCGAGGAGGTTCTCGCACGGGTTCGATCCATGGTTCTGTACGGCGAACTTTTTCGCGGGCGCACCGTTAACCAGCTTCTTGCGCACGACACTGGACGGGAAGCCATTCTTCCACTGCTTGAGCGCCAGGTCGAGCTTCAAAACAGCGAGCTGGATTGCGAGTTCGGTTATTCCGTGTTGGACGGATTTCTTAACCGCTCTGATGCGGTTCGCGTGATTCCGGTTTCTGGCGATGCGCGGGAGATCGTGTTCGCCAGCGACGGCTACCCCGACGTCTACCCCACCTTGTGCGAAACGGAGACCGCCCTTGAGGAAATCATCAGAACCGACCCTCTCTGTTTCTCCCGGTTTCGCGCAACAAAGGGGGTGTATCCCGGCAACCGGTCATTTGACGATCGCTGCTACCTGAGAATCGGGCTGGCTGATCAAGAAACAGTTGCACAAATGAAAATAACATCTTATGTTATTGAATAAGTGAAACGGGGTGCGAATCGGTCGCGCCCCACAAAACACCTGCAATAGGAGGTAGGTATGAAACGGTTACTGCTCGTGTCCCTGTTAATCATGCTGGCGCTGACTTGGGCGTTCGCCGCCGGACAACCCGAGGGTCGTGCCAACGAGCTTACGATCTGGAGCGCCGCGGCCGATGACGAAGCGCAGGCTCTCTCGGAGGCGTTTCGACGCATCCACCCGGAGATCAATGTGAGTATCATTCGCGCGGGATCCGGCGAGCTGCTCACCCGACTGCGCGCCGAACAACCCCGTCCGCAGGGCGACATTCTCATGGGTATCGCCAAGGAGGCTTTCGACGATAACATTGACCTCTTCCGGGGTTATCGTACCGCAAACTACGACTCCATTCCCGAAGATGTTCGTGAAGCGCGGGACCAACCGCGCTACTACGGGTTCTCCATGCCGTTGCAGGCGTTCATCGTCAACACGCAGCTGCTCAGCGAACAGGACATCCCACGATCGTGGGCTGCGCTCACCGACGAACGCTATCAAGGCGAAATCATCCTCGCCAACCCTGCTCTCTCCGGTTCGGCATACGCGCAACTCTACATGATGTACAATCTCTTTGGAGACGATTACCTCCGTGCAATCTCCCAGCGCGCGGTCTTCGTTGCAAGTTCGACGGCAGTGCCCGAGTCCGTAGCCCGCGGAGAGTATGCAATTGGTATCACCGGTGAAGGTAATATCGCACGGTACATAGAAGAGGGGGCACCGGTCATTGCGGTCTATCCCGAAGAGGGTACCGGACTGCGCTTCGACGCATCGGGAATCATTGCCGGAGGGCCGAATCCGCAATCGGCTGAGCTCTTCATGGATTTTCTGACCTCACGCGACGCCTACGAGATCATCCGCACGACTCGCTCCCGCCGCGTTGTCCTCCGTGACATGCCTGGCCCCGGGCCGCTTCCTGGTCTGGATGAGATTCGGTTTTTCGAGTACGACGCAATGCGCGCAGCGTCGATGCGCGAGGAACTCACCAATCGGTTTTCGGATATGATCGAGTAAGTCCACGTTCCTTGGCTCCAGCGCCGCCGCCACGCCATGATATGTGCGCGGCGGCGGCATCATTCGACAGACGGATTCCACAGATAGGAGTGTCATTCGATGAGTTTGAGTCTCACATACGAGGGAGTGGGAAAGACGTTCGACCCCTCCGGGAAGAACCCAGTTCGGGCCTTGGACAACGTGTCGTTTCGAATCGAACCGGGGGAACTGTTCTGTCTCCTCGGACCCAGCGGATGCGGAAAGACCACGCTCTTGCGCTGCACCGCGGGATTGGAAAGTATCACCGGTGGAAAGATTTTTTACGGAGACAGGGACGTAACGTCCATCCCTCCGTTTCGTCGAAATATCGGAATGGTCTTCCAGAGTTTTGCCCTCTATCCCCATATGAGCGTTTACGAGAACGTCGCGTATGGGTTACGGGTGCGCAAGGTTCCGGAAGCCCAGGTTCGGGTCAAGGTTACCGAAATGATGGAGCTGGTTGGGCTGCCCGATGTGCTGAAGCGCAACCCGAGCCCCACCGCTCTCTCTGGGGGCCAGCAGCAACGGGTGGCGGTTGCCCGCGCACTGGTCTATGATCCGGAAATTCTGCTGCTGGATGAGCCCCTGGCCAACCTCGATGCAAAACTGCGTCGTCACATGCGTGCGGAGATACGACGTATTCAAAAGATTACGAACATTACCACCATCTTTGTGACCCACGATCAGGAAGAGGCAATGGCAATCGGGGACCGACTCGCGGTCCTGCGCCACGGTGTTGTCGAGCAGATCGGAACGTCGGACCAGCTCTACCACAACCCGGAAAGTGCGTTCGTTGCCAATTTCATCGGCAAAATGAACTTTTTCCACGGTCGGGTGAGCGCGACCACGAACGACTCCGTAACGGTAGAGACCGCGGTGAAGGGCGTCGCTGTGACCGCGTCTGGAGAGAAGGTGAGAATTCACGGTGACCGGGCGCTCGGCCGAGAGGTGCTGATCGGCGCTCGGCCCGAACAGCTGTCTATATCGCGCACAAAGGATCCGCACGGGCTTCCTGGTACCGTAAGCATCATTCAGCATCTTGGGCAGTTTGTGCGGTATGAGGTTCAGACGGAAGGCGGAATCGCGGAACGTGCGCTTGAAGTCGACGTCGATCACCTCATTCCCGATCTTAATGAAGGGGACCCGGTGTTCGTCCGAATCGACGAAAAGAACGCCGGGGTATACGACTCAGAAGGAGAGCGGTGATGAGCAAAGCCGTGATTGATACCAAAGAGTCCTGGATTGAGCGGATCCTCAAAAAAGACTGGACCCCCTACGTGGTGTTCGCGATTCCTCTGATATTCCTCAGCATTTTTCTGTTCTGGCCGCTCGTGACGACGCTCTTACGTGCTTTTCTCGGACCGGGATTCGCCATGAACTTCGAGAACCTCGGTACAGAAAACTTCTCACGCTTTTTCACGTCGAGACTCTATCAGCGGAGTCTCAGGAATTCACTGATCATCGGATTCGCCGTGGTCGTAACGACAGCGTTCATTGGAATTCCAATGGGGTACTGTGTCGCCCGGGTGAAAATGCCGTTCAAGAACCTTCTCTTGTCTCTGGGAATTCTCCCCATCATCATGCCGTCGTTTATCGGGGCCTTCTCGTGGATCATCCTGTTGGGGCGCCAAGGGGTGGTACGGCTGTTTCTCAACACTTTTCTCACTCCCCTCGGTATTGAAATTCCGAGCATATACGGTCTCTTTGGTATCATCTTTACCATGTCGCTGGCGCTCTACCCCTTCGTGTTTCTGCTGAGTTACGGAGCGTTCAGCTCGGCCAACCCCCTTCTCGAAGAGGCTGCCATGATGATGGGCTCGAGCAGGTGGCGGATCATGCGCACCATTACGCTTCCTCTGGTAATCCCGAGCCTGGGTGCGAGTGCAATTCTGGTGTTTATCCGATCGATCGGAAACTTCGGTATTCCTGCCATTCTCGGCGGTGAACAGTACGTACTTCCCACACTGATCTATTTTCGGGTCAACGGGTTCTGGGACCTGAACGGAGCTGCCGCGATCGCCACGGTGAGCATCTTCATCACCGGTGGTATGCTGTTGCTGCAGAAATTCGTGATCAGCCGCCGGGAATACGAGACGATCAGCGCTTCCCGTTCCGAGCACAAGCTCCACACCCACTGGGCGGCACGTCTTTTTGCTACGCTCTACTGTGGAATCGTTCTGCTACTCTCCATGGCACCCAACATCGCAATCATCATCATGTCGTTCTTTGAGCGATGGCGAGGTCCCTATCCGGAGGGGTTTACGTGGAACAATTACCTGAGAATCCCTCAGGTAATTTCGTCGGAGATTTTCAATTCCTTGTACCTTGCAGTATCTGCATCAATAATCACCGCCGTACTGGGGTGCCTGATTGCGTACATTGTGGAGCGCCGCCGGCCGAAAGGAGCGATAATCCTGGACTTGGCGGTCATGGCTCCGTTCATCCTGCCGGGCATCGTCGTCTCGGTCGCACTGCTTTCCGCGTTCAGCAGTGGTTCGATTCTCGCGCTTGGCGGTACGTATACCATCATCATCATTTCGTTCACCATTCGCCGCACTCCGTACGTTTTTCGTTCGGTGGTTGCGAGCCTTTCGCAACTGGATGAGACGCTGGAGGAGTCTTCGATGATTTCAGGGGCAAACTGGGTCTATACGTTCCGCAGGGTCAGCCTGCCTCTCATCATGCCGGGCATCCTCGCGGGCACGATTCTGACGTTTGCAACGCTGCTGCAGGAGCTGAGTACCACGGTATTGCTCTATAGCGCTCGCACCCGAACCGTCCCGATCCAGATATTTGCCGCGGTGCAGGACGGATTCTTCGGCGAAGGCGCTGCGATGTCGGTCATGCTGCTGGTCACCGTATTCATCGTGGTCTATATCATGAACCGAATGCTCGGTCGCTCCGTGTCGTCGAGTTTCAAACTCGGATAAGTGGCTGGTGCCAAGGCTTGGGTGAAACTGCTAACCGCATCGTGGTGCAGCGGCGAGTCGCGCCGAATTCATGAGCACCTCTTTCAGGGAATTCTTCCGTTCTGGCGGGACCACGGGCCGGACTGGGAACACGGTGGACTGTTCACCGCGTTCGATAATCGGTCCTCCTCGCTGCGGTCTCATGACAAGTTCATCTGGTCGCAGGGGAGGGCACTCTGGCTTTTCGTGCAGCTGTATCGGTTCACGGGTGATGCGGCTTGGAAAACGCTTGCCGACCATGTGTACGAGTTCATCCTGTTCGCTGCGTTTGACGGGCCAGAGCGCTGTTATTTCCAGGTTGCCGCCGACGGAGAGCCAATCCCCGATGCGGATGGCAACCTTTTCCCCAGCACCTATGTTGATTGTTTCGTTGTACTCGGGCTGGCCGCCCACGGCGCGCTTTTGTCGTGCGAAAACAGCTTGAGTCGAGCCGTCGCCCTGTTTCGCTCTATTCACCGGAGGTTGAGGGAAGGGAGTTTTCAAACGGCTCCCTATCCGGTGCCACCAGGAATGGACGCGCATGGCGTTCACATGATGGTGGCTCTGTGCGGGACAGAACTGTATCACGCCCTCGCCACCAAGCCGGGGCGAGGTGCAGATTCCGCGTTCGTCCGCGAGGTTGTTGCTGGCGAGCTGACCGCAATTGCCAAGGACTTCGGTACCCCTTCGGGACCGTTCCGGGAGTTTCGGCTTCTTGTTCCCGATTCTTCGATGTCAAAGGCCCTCATTCTGGATTATCATAATCCGGGGCACACGCTCGAATCTGTTGGATTGTTGCTTCAGAGCCGCACGATCTGGGGCGAGATCGTACCGACGAAGCAGTTGATGGCGATCACCCTCGCTACCCTTACCCGAGCGTGGGACGGCGTCGCCGGCGGACTCTTTACCTTCGTGCCGGCCGAAGTTGGTGATCCAGACACCCTGTTCGCCCCATCGACACACGCCGCTGATCCGCTTGACGGTCACATCATGACTACCAAGATTCTGGGAGACTGGTCGCTCAAGCTGTGGTGGGTTCACGCGGAAGCGATGTATACCGTCCTCGCTTTGGCGATCGAGACGGACGACCCGGCGCTACTACAATGGTACGAGCGTATCCGCTCCTACACCCTGGAGACCTTCCCGCATCCGGAAGGAACCGAATGGATCCAGATTCGCGACCGATGGGGCGTCCCGCTTGATACCGTCGTGGCTTTGCCGGTTAAGGATCCGTTCCATATTCCGCGTTCGTTTCTTGGGTTGTTGGCAATGCTCGACCGAAGTTCGCTCTCCGACCCCGAATAAACCCGGACATCGAAAGCGACGGTCACGTCGCGATCAACCAGCCCGCGATCCGTTGTGAACAGCCCTGACAAACCTTTCCTCGAAACAGTTTGACAACAGACGTCTTACAACCTATACTGGGGCTCGTTCCGAGAGCGCTTGCCGCTCGTATTTTGCGTGAAGGAGAGGCCATGGTCAGCGGGAATGAAGCCCAGGAGAAATTGCAACGCGTTCGCGGGATGCTTTCCGAGTTGTCGCTCGATGCGGTGTACCTCAAGAAGCAGTCCAACTTCAGTTGGATGACGTGCGGTGGACTCAATGTCGTCGGCATTGCCATGGAAATGGGTGTTGCGGGCCTGTTGATCACGGCCGACCGGCAATACGCCGTCTGTAACAACATTGAAGCGCCCCGCATGCAGGATGAGGAACATCTCCTGGAACACGGATACGAGCTCAAGAGCTTTCCGTGGTACGACGACCAGGAAGTACAGTTTGTCCGCGAACTCGCGGGTGGTCCTTCCATCGGGGCCGATCACGGGCTCCCGGGAACTACAGACGTCTCCGCCCGCATCAACCCACTGCGCTATCAACTTACGCCGTGGGAAGTGGAGCGATACAAACAGGTGGGCCTGCTGACCGCCACGGCAATCGAGGCTGCCGCCGCGACCGTTCGTCCCGGCGACCGGGAATGCGAAGTCATCGGTCGACTCGCCGAGCGACTGTGGGCCAACCGTCTTGACTACATCACCACCTTCTGCGCTGCCGATGAGCGCATCTCACAGTACCGCCACCCCATCGCCACCGAGCAAAAGATCGCAAAACGTGCCATGCTGTGCGTCAACGCCCGAAAGTGGGGACTCATCGTCTCCCTTACGCGGTTCGTGCAGTTTGAACCGGTTTCCCCCGATTTGAGACGACGCTACGACGCGAACGTCCTCGTGGATTGCGGCATGATGGCAAACACCGTTCCGGGAAAACCCGCGGTCGACGCGTTCCGCCGCGGGCTCGAGCTCTACGCGGAGACCGGTTTCGCCGACGAGTACCGCCTGCACCATCAGGGCGGGTCGATCGGCTACGCCGGCCGCGATTACAAGGTAAACCACAAAACGACCGACGTCGTCCAGGAGAACCAGGGATTCGCGTGGAATCCGTCCATCACCGGCTGCAAGAGCGAAGACACAATCCTGGCCACGTCAGCCGGCCCCGTGATGCTGTCCCCGCCGGTCACCTTTCCCACCGTGGAGCGGGAGGTCGATGGTCGAAATTTCGTCCGACCTGACATTCTGGTGCTGTAACGGGCGGCAGCCCACGCAGAGCCACGCAGAACTGAGTCGCGCATGGAGGCGTTGTCCTTCACGGAAATATTGAGAGGAGGTTGAGAAGATGACCACACGAAGAATTCTTATGGTGCTGCTGGTCGTGACGCTGTTGCCGGCGTTTGTGTTTGCCGGCGGTGCGGGCGAGGAGCGACCCTACCCGAGTCGCGAAATCGAGATCATGATCCCCTGGGGAGTCGGTGGTGCGACCGATATCGCGTTCCGCACCTTCATGAGCGTGCTTCCGAAGTATCTCGGGGCACCAGTGATTATCGTGAACCGGCCCGGCGGGGCGGCGGTTCCGGGCTACACCGAGGCGTTGACCAAGCGAGCAGACGGGTACTATTTCGTGGCGTGGGCCACACCGTCCATCACGGTCACCCACATGCGCGAAACGCCCTACGACGCCAACAGTTTCGAGCCGGTGATCAATCTGGTCTCCGCACCGATCTGGTTCCTGGTCCCCAAAGACTCACCCTACCAGACTCTCAACGATCTGGTGGATGATGCACGTCGCCGACCGGGACAGGTCAACCTTGGCAATGCGGGCGCCGGCGGCGGGACCCACATGATCGCCCTTGCCTTCGAGAGCGAGGCCGGCGTTCAGTTCAACCACGTTCCCCATGCGGGTGGCGGCCCCACCATTGTCGCCGCAGTCGGTGGCCACGTGGATGCAATCACCGTCGGACCACCCGAGGGCGTCGCACAGCTGGAATCCGGTGACCTCCGCGCCCTTGCGGTCTTCTCCGAGCAACGTCTGGCTGAGTTCCCCGACGTCCCAACCGCCAAGGAGCAGGGGATCGATTTCGCCCTTGGCCAGTGGCGCGGAATCGCGGCTCCCAAGGGAACGCCTCCGGAGATCATCCGCCACGTGCACGACGCGTTCAAGGCAACCATGGAAGATGAGGACTTTCAGGTTCTCGCCAAACAGGCCGGACTGCTTCTCGACTACATCGGTCTCGACGATTTCGCCCGCTTTGTGCAGGCTCAGGACCAGATGTACAAGGACATCGTCATCACCAATAATTTGGGTGAGCGATACTGAGCAAACCAACGCCATTCCACCCGCCGGGATTTCTCCGGCGGGTGTGCGTGGTGTCTCGTTCCATCCCGGGAGTGTGAGAATACATGTCGGACAAAGTCACCGCCAAATCTGATGTTGTTGTGGGTCTGATTCTGCTCGGGCTCGCGATACTGTTCTTCGCGTTGTCGTTTACGCTTCCCGTGCGACGCGCCGGGCTCTCCCCGACCACCTTCCCCCGCTTTGTCACCATTGTGATGGCGCTCCTCGCCTCGGGACTGATTGTGCAAGGAGTGCGCAAGCAGAAGGCGGCAACGGCGGTCTCTGAAAAGCGTTCCGCAGACGAGGTCACTCGAAGGCGCAGGTACGCGCTCCGGTTCGTTCTGCTCGCTGTTCTGGGAATCGGATACACCCAGCTGATCCGATTCCTGGGGTTTGTCGTGGCAACGCCGTTCATGATGGCGGGGACCATGCTCCTGTTCGATGAAAAAAAGTGGTACCGGATCGTTCTGGTTGCGGTGATATCCACCACTGTCCTCTATGGACTGTTTCGAATCGTGTTTCGCGTTCCGCTCCCGCGGTTCGACCTCTGGTAAACTCACGCTGATTCCAAGGAGAAGCCATGGCTGCCGTCATTGATGCGGTGATCTTCGTGCTCACGCCGTTTCACTTTCTGTTTCTGTTCATCGGCGTAGCCGGTGGGATCATCGTGGGCGCGCTTCCGGGTCTCACCGGATCGGTCGGGATCATTCTACTGCTGCCGTTTCTGTTCTACGTTCCACCCGCGGTTGCGCTCATCATGCTCAGCGGTATGTTCTGCGGGGCGATCTACGGCGGGTCGATTTCGGCGATTCTGATCTCTACCCCGGGGACCCCGTCCGCTGCGGCAACGGTTCTCGACGGCTACCCGCTCGCCCAGAAGGGGCAGGCGGGGAAGGCCATCGGCGTCGCGACCATCGCCTCTACCATCGGCGGTATCATTTCGGTACTCTGTCTCATTTTCATTGCTCCACAGCTCGCTCGGTTCGCTGTCAGGTTTGGGCCGGTGGAGTACTTCGCCCTCATGGTATTTGGACTTACCGTCATCGCCAGCGTCTCGGGAGCCTCCCTCATCAAGGGGTTGCTCTCGGGCTTCTTCGGTCTGTTGATCGCCACCATCGGCATGGACCCGGTCATGGGATATCCGCGGTTCCACTTTGGCGTCACCAATCTGCTGCTTGGGTTTCCCATGGTGTCGGTTCTGATCGGGCTCTTCGCGGTGTCGCAGATCTTTGTCGAGCTGGAAGGGGTCGGGAAACCGCAGAAGGTGTTCAACCAGAGCATGGGCAGGGTGCTTCCGACGTGGAAGGAGTTCAAGGGACTGCTCACGGTCATTGTGCCGTCGTCTCTGCTGGGGACCTTTATCGGCATCATCCCCGGAACCGGGGGGGCCATTGCGTCCTTCATGGCGTACAATGAGGCACGCCGGTTCTCCCGCCACCCCGAGGAGTTTGGCACTGGCAGCCTGGCGGGAATCGCCGCACCGGAAGCGGCCAATAACGGAACAACCGGTGGGGCGATGGTACCGCTTCTCAGTCTGGGGATCCCCGGTGATGTGGTGACCGCGGTCATGCTCGGTGCGCTCATGGTGATTGGGGTGCGTCCCGGACCGCTCCTGTTCCGCCAGAGCCCGCAGATCATGAACTCGCTCTTCGTCGGGCTCATGTTTGCGCAGTTTCTGATCCTCGGACTCGGGCTGTTGAGCGTCCGAATCTTCCCCAAAGTGCTCAAGGTTCCCGTTCGCATCCTGTTTCCGATCATTCTGGCGCTCTGCTTTCTCGGAGCCTTCTCACTCAGTAACAGCATCTACGACATGCTCATCGCCTTCCTCTTCGGATTGGTGGGTTACGCGATGCGCAAACTCGGATTCGGAACGGCACCGGTCATTCTGGGAGTCATCCTTGGTCCCATCGCGGAACAGGAGCTCGGCCGCGCCTTGATCATGTCGCACGGCAACTGGGGAACCCTGTTCCAGTCGCCAATCGCCATCTTCTTTTATATCATTTCGCTTTTCTCCGTGAGCTATTCGCTCAAAAGCGGATTGCGGAAGGCCAAACCACGGACCACCGGTTGACGGCTGATTCCAGCCTCCCGTCGTACCAAAAGGAGTCAGAATGAGTTACGGAATTGGAATCGTTGGAACTGGAATGATCGCGCGGCACCACGCCCGCGCGGTAGAGGATCTTCCCGGCGTCCGCGTAGTCGCCGCAATGGACAGCGATCACTCGCGAGCCGCCGCCTTCGCACAGGAGATGAACTGCGCGGCGTACGACGATCTGCAGCGCTTCCTTGCCGATGACAACGTATCGATCGTCGCGATCTGTTCTCCCTCAGGGGCCCACCTCGATGTCGCCCTCGCGGCGGCCCGTGCGGGCAAGCACCTGCTCATCGAGAAACCGCTGGAGATCACCCTCGATCGATGCGATCAGATTATCGATGCTGCCGCTCGCCATGGGGTAAATCTCGGAGGGATATTTCAATCACGCTTCTTCGACGCGTCGCGCGTGGTGAAGGATGCCGTAGCCGCCGGCCGGCTCGGGCGACCCGTCATGGGAGACGCGTACGTGAAGTGGTTCCGGCCGCAGTCCTACTACGACACCGGAGGCTGGAAGGGCACCAAAGCGCTGGATGGGGGCGGAGCCCTGATGAACCAGTCGATCCACGCCATCGATCTGCTCCAGTGGTACATGGGACCGGTACGCGCAGTGCAGGCCTTTACCGGAATCCTCGGTCACGAGCGGATAGAAGTCGAGGACACCGCCGTTGCAGCGATCGAGTTTGCCAGCGGTGCAATGGGCGTGATCGAGGGGTCCACCGCGGTCTTTCCCGGTTTTCTTAAGCGCGTGGAACTCTCCGGTACCGCCGGGTCGATCGTGCTCGAAGAAGAAGAGATCAAGACGTGGCGCTTTGCCGAGGAGCAACCCGAGGACGAAGAGATCCGCCGGAAGTATGGAGCGGCTGGTTCAAGCGGCGGTGGAGCGTCGGACCCCGGGGCTATCAGCGTCGAAGGCCATCATCGGCAGTACGCGGATTTCGTCGCCGCGCTGGAATCGGGGAGTCCCCTCGAGCTCAACGGACTGGAGGCGCGAAAGTCGGTTGCGATCATCCTTGCAATCTACGAGAGCGCCCGTACCGGGAAACGGGTGGCGGTTCCGGAGTAACGCGCCCCGTTACCGCGATCGGGGAGGGTTGACGTACGCTTTTTCCAACTTGGCGAGGGTTCGCAGCCGACTGTTTTCAAGGTGGCTGCGCATCGCTTCCTCGGCAGCAAGGCTGTCCCGGCGCCGGATGGCGTGAAAGATCCTCCGGTGCTCATCCAGGGCGCGCTCGTGATCGGCACTGGTTCGCTGCGCGTCTTTGTAGGTGCTGATGATGGAGTCCATGATTACCGGGATGACCCGCATGATCACCGGATTCTTGCTCGCCTGCGCGATGCTGCGGTGAAACTCCAGCTCAATGCTCATGCTCACCTTGTGCTCGTCGACAATCTGTTCCATCTCGCTGATGTAGGTCTGGATTCGATCCAGATCCACCTGCTCGGCGTTCTCCGCTGCAAGGCGCGCCACCCCCGGTTCGATGACCAGTCGTGCTTCAATAAGGGAGTATCTCAGGTTGTCATCAGCCAGTAGACCCAGGCCCAACGGATCGGCGACAATTCCCGGGTTATCGGCCACGTAGGTGCCTCGCCCGCGGTGCACCACGAGGATATTCTGCGATACCAGCGAACGAATCGCCTCGCGCACAGTGGGACGGCTCACCCCAAACAGACCGGTCAACTCAAACTCGTTGGGAAGCTTGTCACTCGGCTTGAGCTGTCCGTCTCGGATGAGCATCCGGATGTGGTCCGCCACTTCGTGGCTCAGCCGCTGCTGGCTCTCGATCTTCTGGTACATCGGCGTTCTCTGAAGTATAGTCGATGCAGGGATGCCGTTCCATCCCTTCCTGGAGCACATCATGAACCCAAAACGACGGTGGCGAACCGTGCGCCGCGTCCTGTTGGTGCTGTTTGCCGGCATTGCCCTGCTGCTCGTATCGGCAGGGCTTCTTCTGACGCGCCCGTTTGCCGAGGCGCCGTGGGTGGAGGCCCCACCCAGCCCCGTCTCCATCTACCGCGCCAGCGAGTTGGGCCGTGCAGATGGTGCGGGCATCCCGGTTGTCTCGCCCTTTCACCTGGAGCACGATCCCATGACCGGGCTTCTGCTCATCAACTTCGAAGAGGATCCCGACTCCATATACCATGGTCTGGAGCCGCAGTCGTTTGACGATGCCGTCCACGGCCGGGGAATCCTGGTCATCGGGTGGCGGATTGATGGCCGGGTCGACGTCTACCATCAGACGGGACTTCGCCTCAATCCCGAGACCTACGGCATCGCGGGCAAGGGGCTGCACGCCATGGTGGAGCGCCCCTTCTCGGGCGCACGCTTCGAGCTGGGGCCCGCGGGCGCCCAGGCAGACATCGCGTTTGATGACCTCGACGGTCGGCCCGTGCGCATCGGGGTTCGCGAGACCGACACCCGACCGCGGACCGCCTTCGGCCTGCTCGCTCCCATGGGAAGCGCCGCATCCGACCCGCCTGCTCTGCCGCTGGTCTACGTCGACCGGTTCTATTTCGTGCGCCGCGCCGGGACCGAGCTCCTCATCGAGATCGACGGCCGGTCTCACCAGAGCGACTTCCTCCCGTTCATGCTCGACGGTGCCCCGGTTCATTTTCTGCGTTACTCCGCGGCGCCCTTCATCGCTACCTGGAACCCCGATTCCGCCGTGGCGGTCCGTGTGCTCGAGCCGCGCGATGAAGCGGGCGCAGGTGTCCTCATTGCGGACGCCGATGGTGTGGGCTACGAGCTCGAGACCAACGGTGGGTTCCACGAGATCCGGCAGATGTCGCTGCGCGATGGGAATCACGAGGTGGTGATCGAGTTCACTCCCGCCATTCCGCACCTGCTGGCTCTGGCGGACAACGCAGCGGTCGACGGTGCCTTCCGCGTCATCGCGCGGCCGGCCCTGGGGACCGTGCAGGGACGCTGGCAGGTTGCGCGCCACGACGGGGAGCTCCACCTGGAGCTGGTCCCCGATGGAGGCTGGACGCCCGGTTCTGCCCCGC
>REDM01000067.1 GCA_007693485.1 Spirochaetaceae bacterium | reverse complement strand
ACGTGCCCCAGGACTTCGTCATCGCCACCGGAGAGACCCGCACCGTACGCGAGTTCGTCAATGCCGCCTTCGCCCGTGCCGGCGTCACCCTGGAATGGAAGGGGAGCGGGGTGGATGAGACCGCCACCATCGCCGTGCTTGATCCAACTGGAGAGGCCGCCCGCGAAGGCGCCCTGGCTCCCGGTCAGGTGGTGGTGTCGGTGGATCCGCGCTACTTTCGCCCCACGGAGGTAGAGCTGCTGCTCGGCGACCCGTCCCGCGCAAAAGAAGCCCTGGGCTGGAAGCCGCGCGTCAGCTTCGCCGAACTGGTAGAGATGATGGTAGACGCCGATCTCCAGCAGCAGAAGCGCGAACGTTACCTGAAAGACGGCGGGTACGCGGTACACACCACCTTTGAATAAGCAAACCAAGATCTACGTGGCCGGCCACCGCGGCATGGTGGGAAGCGCCGTGGTGCGCCGCCTCCAGGCTGCAGGCCATGCCAACCTCATCACCCGCACCCACGCGGAGCTCGACCTCACACGCCAGCAGGAGGTGGAGGAGTTCTTTGCCCGGGAGCGGCCCGAGGTGGTGGTACTTGCGGCGGCCAGGGTGGGCGGCATTCTCGCCAACAACACCTACCGCGCGGAGTTCATCTACCAGAACACCATGATCGCGGCCAACGTCATTCACGCCGCGTGGCAGCACGGCGTTCAGAAGCTGCTCAACCTGGGCTCCAGCTGCATCTATCCCAAGCACGCGCCGCAGCCCATGAAAGAAGAGCATCTGCTCACCGGGCCGCTGGAACCAACCAACGAACCCTACGCGGTCGCCAAGATTGCGGCCATCAAGCTCTGCCGCAGCTACCACGAGCAGTACGGCGCCAACTTCTTCAGCGCCATGCCCAGTAACCTCTACGGGCCGGGAGACAACTTCGATCTCCAGACCAGCCACGTGCTCGCGGCCCTGCTGCGCAAGGTGCATGACGCCCAGGCCTCCGGCGAACCGCACGTCACGGTGTGGGGAGACGGAACGCCGCTTCGCGAGTTCCTCTACGTGGATGACCTCGCCGACGCGGTCCTCTTCCTGCTGCAACACGTGAACGCAGCGGACCTCGCCAGGCAGGGCCTGCCGGATCTGTTTCTGAACGTCGGCTCGGGCCGCGAGGTAACCATCGCAGACCTCGCTCGCCTCATCTGCAACGCGGCCGGATACCCTGGCGAGCGGCTGTTTGATACAAGCAAGCCCAACGGCACACCGCGCAAGCTGATGGACTGCTCCCGCATGGCGGCGCTCGGTTGGCGTGCAGAGACGGAGCTGGATACGGGAATACGCACGACGTACCAATGGTACCAGAGCCGGCAGGATGCACCGTGACGTTCGACATCCGCTGGAAGCAACGCTTCGACAATTTTCAGCGTGCCCTGCACCAACTCACGCTCGCCATGGAGTTGAAGGCGCAGCGCCCCCTGTCCAGCCACACCGATAACCGGACCGTGGCGGATACGCTGGCTGCGTCCATCGCGGAGCGCTATTACCCGGCATTTTGTGAACTGCAACAGCGCTTTGCGCAGGAAGCATGAGAACGCGCGAATTCGGCTTGCCCCCCGCCACCCTGGACACAATCCGGCGAATTCTGGCCGAATTCCCCGCCGTAAAAAAAGCGGTGATTTACGGTTCGCGCGCAATGGGAACCAACCGGCCCGGCTCCGACATCGATCTCACCCTGTTCGGCGAGGCGCTCGATCTCGACACCCTTGGGCAGATCGCCACCCGCCTGGATGAATCGCCAATCCCCTATCAGGTCGATCTGTCGGTGTTCGAACAGATCGAGCATGCCGGCCTGCGCGATCACATCGAGCGGATGGGCCGGCCGTTGTACGAAAACCCATGAGCATCGCCGCAAGCCTGGTGGCTGCGCGGGTGAGCCAATAATTGCCCAAGCAGGGGGAAGTCTCCCCCTCGCTTCAGAGGTCTCGCCCGGTGCGCTGTGCGCGACGCTCTTCCGCTACCCCCTCTGCGAAAACTCAGCGCGGCCACCGTGCGCGTGCTACAATACCCAAACCAATGACCGAGATCATCAAACAAGTCGTTTTACCCCGAGTTTGACCTGGGAGACTTCACCGCGTTCGCCGTTCAATCCCGCTACCCCGATGAGCTGGTCGAACCAGACGCCGCGGAGGTGAAGCGGTACGCCGAACTCGCGGAGAGAGTTCTCGCGGATGTCCGGCACCGAATGGGCTTGCATGATTCTGAGTGACGCACTGATGGTGCGGTCATAAGATCGATGGGTTTGATATGAATTCGGAGTGTATCGCATGAGTTCAGAGTTCATCACTCAGGTGCGAAACGCGGCGCGAAAACGAGTTCTCTATCTGCCGCATGCGCTTCAACGAATGAGCGCGAAAGGCGAACTCATCACCACTCTGGATGTTCGAAACACAATCGCCACCGGAGTAGTGATCGAGGATTACCCGGAAGACGTTCGGGGACACAGCTGTCTGATTTTGGGAGAGAGCATCAACGGTCGGCCACTGCACGTGGTATGCGCACCAAAAGATGACTATCTGGCCATCATCACCGCCTATCTGCCCGACCGCCGCAAATGGTATGATGACTACGCAAGGAGACGACCATCGTGAAATGCATGTATTGTAATGGTCCGCTGGAACGATCACGGGTTCCGTACCATATCGATCGGGAACACGTGCATGTGATCATTGATGAGGTACCCGCTTGGGTCTGCACGCAGTGCGGCGAGGCCATGTTCGACGAAGAGGCGGTAGACGAGATCCAGCAGCTCGTGACGGCAGTAGATCAACGCACAGAGCGGCTCGCCGGTATCGCGTAGGGCGCATGCCTCAGTCCTTGGAAGAAACAAAACACGGGAAATCTCCCGCCTCGGTACCACCCGCAGTATGAAATGATACAGCCATGGACGCAGAACAACCGACAAACAGAATCCAAAGCAACAGCAAGACGTACGCCGGCAAGCCGACGGTCCGCGATACGCGCGTTGCCGTTGAGCACGTCCTGGCAATGCTTGCTGATGGCGCAACTCCCGATGAGCTTCTGGCGGAATACCCCTTTCTGGAAGTCGCAGACATTCGCGCCTGTCTCTCGGGAAGAAATCGAAACGATTCCCCATTCATCGGTGGGATGACTTGTGCGATTTCTGGTGGATAGCTGCGTTTCCTTCTGATCCCGGCGAATGGATCTTTCTGCGCGGCAAAACTCAACCGCCGTTGATACGGCTCGCGGCAATGGCTCCGGCCAATCATGTCCGCATACTGCATGAGGTGCTGAAGACGCACGCAGTCGATCTTGAGAATGGTGCATTGATAACCGCCACGCGAGATCGCCTGCGGGTCCGCCGGAGCTCTGGCGCTACCCCTTCCGGCCCCAGCGGACAATAGACGGAGACACCTTCGACGCAGAGATAGACCTCGGCTTCGGAATCACCACGGTGCAGCGCATCCGCCTCGCGGGCGTGCAGGCTCCCGAGCTCACCCGGGCCAACCAGAAGTACGGCGACCCCGGCTACGAGGCCTACCGCTACACCAGCAAACGTCTGTCGGCCGCGCGCGGGACCGCAGAGCTGATCTCCTCGCGCATGGGCAAGTGGCGCCGCTGGATCGGCATCTGGACAGTGACTATCCGCGGGGCGAGTGAAGATACACAACCGGTAGTCAGAGTCCTGATTGTTCATGCAGGGGGAAGTCTCCCCCTCGCTTCAGAGGTCGCGCTTCGCGTGACGCTCTTTCGCTACCCCCTCGGGCACCCGTCCACAAACGGGCACCGAAATGTCTTGTGCAAGGAGACACTTCCCGTATGCACAAGGCCCCTTCCCGGGCGCGATACGCATTCTCGTGATATGATGTAAACCATAGACACGAAAGACCTGACGCAGCGCATTCAAAGCGATACCAAGACCTAGTCGGGTAAGCCAACGGTCCGCAATACGTGCCTGCCTTGCGTACGGGTCCAGCATGAGGTGCTGACGACGCACGCTACCGACCTTGAGAGCGGCGCGCTGATAACCGCTACTCGGGATCGTCTGCGGGTCCGCCACTCTGCGCATGCTATAATGAACGAAACAATGACCGAGACAATCAAGAAAGTCGTCCACGACATTACCGGGGCAGAAGAGATCGTACTCTTCGGCTCGCGAGCGAGAGGCGATTCTCGCTCCGACAGCGATTACGATATACTCGCCGTTGTCCCACATCCTCTTGACCCAAGGGAGCGTCTGCGCCTGTCCAGCAATTGCCGACTTCATCTGGCAAAGATGGGCATAGACGCCGACGTGCTGGTAAAGTCCCCCGACGAGATCCGCGACTATTGTGACAAGCGGGGAAGTATTGTCCATGAAGCGCTGAGCTCGGGAATCCCGTTGTGACAAAGCGGCAGTACCTGAAGCAGTGGCTGACCAAAGCCGAGCACGACCGCATCATCATTCAACAGGGAATGGATCGGCCCGAGCAAGAGTGGGTGACCGACGGCATTCGCGGTGCAATACCGCTACCCCGATGAACTGATCGAACCGGATGACTCAGAGGTACGCCGCTACGCGAGATCGTCTGCGAGTCCGCCGCCGCGCCGAGTGACCTCGCCCCAAAGCCCATGTTCCCCCTTCGCATCATTACGACATGCATACAACAACGTCCCGCAACAATGTTCCGATTCGTCTCTCCTCAGAACGGTGGGGCCATATCAGCCAGAACCATCCTGAACTCGCGG
>REDM01000076.1 GCA_007693485.1 Spirochaetaceae bacterium | reverse complement strand
GCGTGGAGGCGTACCAGGGCGGAACCTGCAACGAGACCGACGTCAGCGCCCGCGTATGCGTTCACCTTGCCCTCGCCGCCCGCCCCATGCGCATGCTGGTGAAACCCGGCATGGGTTTCGACGAGGGAATGGTGGTGGTGTACAATGAAATGATGCGGACCCTGGCGCTTCTGGAGGCACGATCATGACGCAATGCACCATCCTGAGTCCAACCGCCATCCTGGGTTACGGCTTCCCCGAAGCGTCGTTTGCCGCCGGTATGGCGATGAACCCGGACCTTATTGCCGTGGACGCGGGGTCCACCGACCCCGGCCCCTACTACCTTGGAAGCGGAAAGTCGTTTACCGATCGTGCGGGCGTCAAGCGTGACCTTCGCATCATGCTCACCGCCGGCGTGCCGCGCGGAATCCCCGTGGTAATCGGAACCGCCGGTGGCTGCGGTGCCCGTCCCCACCTGAATTGGACGCGGGAGATTATCGAGGAGATTGCCGCCGAAGAACGCCTCGACTTCACCATGGCCCTGATACCAAGCGACATCCCTCACGAGGTGGTGCTGCAGAAGCTCGGCGCGGGGCGGGTCCTTCCGCTCGAGCACGATACGCCTTTGACCGCAGAGACGGTGGGGGAAAGCCCGTACATCGTGGGCCAGATTGGGGTGGAGCCCATCCAGCGTGCGCTTGCTGCGGGAGCCGGTGTCGTCCTCGCGGGTCGCGCCTACGATCCGGCGGTCTTTGCCGCCCTTCCGATTGCGCAAGGCCTCGACCGTGGACTCGCGCTGCACCTGGGGAAGATCCTCGAGTGCGCCGCCATCGCCGCTACCCCCGGCTCCGGCTCCGACAGCGTCATCGGGATCCTCTTTGAAGACCGATTTGAACTGGTGCCTCTGAGCGACGAACGCGCCTTTACCCGCGAGTCGACCGCCGCCCATTCGCTCTACGAGAAGTCTGACCCCTACCACCTTCCCGGCCCCGGTGGCACCCTTGACCTGACCGGATGCAGCTTCACCGAAACGGCCGGTGGGCGGGTTGAGGTCCGAGGTACCCGCTACGTGCCGTCCGATCTGCCAACCATCAAGATTGAGGGTGCGCGCTGCGTGGGATATCGTACCATCAGCATCGCCGGCATCCGTGATCCCATCATGATCGCCGGGCTGGATGAGACCCTCTCGGCGGTACGCGCCCGCGCGACGATGATCCTCGAGCGCGAGCGGATCGACGGCCGCGTGGATATCCGCGTCTACGGTCGCGACGGGGTAATGGGTGAGTGGGAACCCCAACGGGGCACTCCGGCACACGAGGTAGGAGTGGTCATTGACGTGGTGGCCGAGACGCAGGATGCCGCAAACAGCATCTGTTCGCTTACGCGCTCGACGCTGCTCCACTACGGCTATCCCGGTCGCATCTCCACCGCCGGCAACCTCGCCTTCCCCTTCTCGCCGTCAGACCTGCCCGCCGGGCCGGTGTTTGAGTTCTCGCTCTACCACCTGATGGAGCTGGACGAAGCCGAGACCAAATCCCTGTTTCCGTACGAGCTGGTTCGCGTCACGTCGCGCAAAGGAGGCCCCGCATGAGCACCACACACACCGCCTCGCCGCGCCCCCTCACCGAACTCGCCCGGGTGATTCGATCAAAGAACTCGGGGCCCTTCACGCTTACGCTGGACATAATTTTTTCGTCGGAGCAGGAGTACCGCGCGATCAAGGAGAGCGGACAGATCACCCGCGAGCTGATCGCCACCGCATACCGTATCGAGCCGGAAACCATCACCAACATTGTGTTCTTCGACCCGGCGTCGGCCGTCAAGATCGTGCTGCCGCGAACCGTCGCCTCGGGTAGCCCGGGCGACCGTGACGTCTACGGCGCGCAGCAGCACGCGCCCCTGCTGGGACTCTCGTTCACCCTTCCGCAAGCGACACCCGATTCGTCCCGGGGCCCAAGGAGATAGATCGTGCCGAGTATCCTGAAAGAAACCCTGATCTACGCCGTCTACTACGCTCCGCGCGGCCGCCAGCGTATGCACACTCTGGCGCGTGACCTCGCACAGCGACACCTCTACCCCAGCGATCAGCTCATTGGCGTCATTGGTGCCGAGGGCGCGGGGAAGTCGATGCTGATCCGCGGTCTCTTTCCCGGATTGGAGCTGACCAACGACGACGCAGGCGTCAACCGCCGCTCGACCCCACTGTACGAACTCGACACCAACGACTTCTTCGCCGCTCACACCTTTCACATCGATGTCCGCTACGAGGCGGCCTTCCACCAGATGTACGAGATCGCGGAAGCGGTTAATCGGGCAATCGAAAGCGAACGACGCGTGGTCATCGAACACTTCGACCTTCTCTACCCCTACCTCGGCTACAACGCGGCCATTCTTTTTGCCATCGGCGAGGAGGTCATTGTTTCGCGTCCTACCTTCTTCGGCCCCTATCCTGCCGCCTTGAAGCGCGTCGCCGATGCGACCATCCTCTATCGCCAGATGGCACACTCGGCGGAGGATCTGGTAACCATGGTCCTCGACTACGAGTTCGGCATCAAACGCCCTGTCCTCCACTCCGACGTGAAGCACGGATTTGTGATCACCTTTACCGAACCGCCCGACATCGACGTCGCTGAGCTCGACGCCCGGATTCGCTCACTCATCGAGGCGGATCTTCCGATTACCTACGCCGATGAAAACCACATTCGCATCGGCGAGATCATGATGGAGTGTACCGGTCCCCGGATTCACGTGAAGTCGACCGGCTGCATCGAAAACCTGCGGCTGGTGCCACGGCTCCGGTACGATCACATCACCCACGAGCACATGCTGGTCGGCACGGTGGGCAGCGATCGCACCGTCGGTTTCGAAAGCATCCTTCAGGCACTTCCGGATGACGGCCATGAATCGCGCCAATCCAGATCCTGAACCAGGCGTGCAGCACGGCAAACGCCTCATCCCCGCCGAAGAGATCTACCGCCGTCTCTACGACGGAATCCGCGAGATGAACGTGGTGCTCGCCGCCGACGTGGTGGCCGCCCTCCGCGCCGCACGCGAGTCGGAGTCGCCGGCGGACGGGACCCGGCCGCAATCGCGCACGGGGTCTCCCTCGGCTCCGCGCCCGGCTGCGCTTCCCGGGGCGGCCTGCTTTGTGCTGGACTCGATCCTGGAAAACGCCGACATCGCCGAGCGCGAGCAGCTGCCGATGTGCCAGGATACCGGATTCGTGCTGGTGTTTGTGGAACAGGGCCACGATGTGCGTGTTGAAGGCGAGCCGCTGGACCGCATCATTCATCGTGCGATCGCAGACGCCTACCGCGACGGCCGCTTTCGCAACTCGGTGGTTGGGGATCCGCTCAACAATCGCACCAACACCGGAACAAACCTGCCCCCGGCCATCCACTACGATCACGTCGACGGCGAGCACCTGACGATCGGCTGTCTGGCGAAGGGGTTCGGCAGCGAGAACTATTCGCAGACCCGCATGCTCAAACCAACCGCCGGCCCCAACGCCGTGGTTCAGGCGGTGGTGGAGACCATGGAGCGCGCAGGAGGCAACTGCTGTCCGCCGGTGGTGCTGGGAATCGGTATCGGCGGCACGATGGACTGGGCGGCACGGCTGTCCAAGAAGGCGCTGCTCCGCGATCTGGGCGACCATCACCGGGATCCCTACTACCGCGACCTCGAGGAGCGGATCATGAATGCGGTCAACGGTTTGGGCATTGGTGCGGGGGGACTCGGAGGCGGCACCACCGCCCTGGGAGTTCACATCGAAACCTACCCCACCCACATCGCGGGTCTCCCGGTAGCGGTCTCGGTCAACTGCTGGGCGGAGCGCAAGGCGGTGGTGCGATGGTAGGGCTGCACGCGACCGAGGGAGAACCGCGCCCGCTTCGCTCGCTGAGGGTGCCGGATGAGGTGCCGCAGTTCGGCGCACTGCAGGCGGGCGACCAGGTGCTGCTCAGCGGTACCATCCTCACCGCACGCGACGCGGCTCACGCCCGTCTGGTTGCCCTTCTGGAATCGGGACAAGAACTCCCGGTCGAGCTGAGAAACCAGACCATTTACTACACCGGCCCCACGCCCACCCCCGAAGGGAAGATCATCGGATCGTGCGGCCCCACCACCTCCGGCCGCATGGACGGCTTCACCCCGACCATCCTGCGCGCCGGAGTCCGCGCGATGATCGGCAAGGGACCGCGATCCGCCGAGGTAATCGCGGCAATGCGCGAAACCGGAGCGGTCTACTTCTACGCCTTCGGCGGCTGTGGCGCCCTCTACGCGCAGCGCGTCCGCTCAATGGAGCTTCTGGCCTTCGAAGACCTCGGCCCCGAGGCGATCTACCGCCTGGAGATCGAAGCCTTCCCGCTGGTGGTCGCGATTGACGGGAGCGGTGCGAGCATCTTCTGATCGACGCTGCGAACATCGAAACGCGTTCGTGACCAACCCGAAAATTCTGCTGGCACTCTCTCGGTTTCTGTGAGATAATTCATAGAAACGATTAAATAAAGAAAACGTATGACCGCCGACACAGTTCCTGCCGAGCGACCCACCCTTCTCCTCGTTGAAGATGATGCCATCATCGCGCTGGCGCAACGCGCAACCCTTGAACGAAACGGGTACTCCGTGGTCACCGCGCATGACGGTGCCTCGGCTGTAGAGGAGGCGCTCCGTCGACCCGACGTTGACCTCATTCTGATGGACATCAACCTCGGCGACGGTATGGACGGCACCGAAACCGCGCAGCGCATTCTGGCAGAGCGCGACC
>REDM01000068.1 GCA_007693485.1 Spirochaetaceae bacterium | reverse complement strand
CGTCACTCCCCCGCCCTGCCCGCTCTGGGGACAGAGCGCCCCCCGCTCAAGCCGGTCTGGGTTGGTTATTGCGCGGTCAACCGGTTGGGGCCGCTGGTTCCGCGATGTCCACAAGTTCATAGATGAGTACGGGTCGGTTTTTTCCCTTGACCCGGATATTGTCGAGTTCACGCGCAACGACACGATCTTTCACCAGGCCGTAGGTATATTCGCTGATGATGATCGCGGTACCGTACTGCTTGTTGGTTCCTTCGAGGCGTGCGCCGAGGTTTACGTTGTCGCCCATCAGGGTGTAGTTCATCCGCCCCAGCGATCCCATGTTCCCCACTGTCATGATGCCCGAGTTGATACCGATTCCTATTTCGATCCGCTTCTCTTTCGGCCAGGATGCGTTGAGCTCGCCTAACACCTCCATCTGGCGCAGCGCACAGCGACACGCGAGGAACGCGTGTTCTTCCTGCGGTAGCGGCGCGCCCCAGAAGCACATGATCTCGTCACCCACGTACTTATCGAGCGTGCCCTGGTGATCCAGGATGATGTCGGTCATTGCGGTCAGATAGATGTTGAGATGGTTGACCAGCTCCTGCGGAGTCATCGACTCGGACAGGGTGGTAAATCCGCGAATATCGGAGAAGAAGACCGTCAGTTCCTTGTCAACGCCGCCAAGCTCGGGCGGCCGTTCGAGAATCTGATCCACCACTCGAGGACTGACGTACTTACCAAACATGTCCCGAATACGGCGTTTGTCTTTTTCTTCGGTCATGACGCGATACACAACAATCGAGACGAAGGCAAAAATCATCGCCAGGGCGGGGGCGCTGAAGTTCAGCACCACGGTGCGCGCATCAAAGGTCAGTGTGGTCACAAAGAACCAGATCACCACAAGAGCCAGCGACACCACAAACGACCAGACGATGGAAAGACGCGAAGTCATGAAAGAGGTGATCGCTGCGAGTATCACGATGACCAGCAGGTCCAACCATGCCGGAACGTGTTGAAGAAACCGGTCCATGATGATGGTGTTTAATGCGTTGGCGTGAACTTCAACCCCGTACATCAGACCAAACGGCGTCGTCAGCTCGTCAGCCGCCATACCGGGCGCAAAAGCGCCCACCATCAGGATCGCGTTTTCCACCGCCCGGGTCGGCGGCCAGGTTTGAGAGTCGAGTCCGGGCACCCGAGCAGAGTAGCCCACGTAGGGGCGAACGGTGAAAGTTTGGCGACCATCGCGGGCCGCACTCGACCGGGGACCCATGAAATTGATCAGCATGCTGCCGGTCGCGTCGATTGGAATACGGATCTCAGGCACAATTCGATAGACCGCCTCGGAGGTAACCTCCCCTTCCCGATTACGCCGTGCCGGTCGAACCAGAACCTGATGCGGTTCCCACTGACCGCTTCGCCAGTCAAACCGCTGAGGATTGGGTATCCGAATGTGGCTTCCGATCACCACCTCGAGGTCTTCAAGGGCAACGTTGAAGTAGTCGGCCGCGAGTGAGAGGGTGATCGCAGGAATGAACTCGTCACGATACCGGCGAACCAGAAACTCACCGTTCTCGCCCGATCGCGGCGCAGACGCTTCGAGATCGGTTCTCAACTGCGCGATCACCGCCTCGGTAATCGGGTATTCGATGGTGTGGTCACGTCCCGAACGGTCAAACCAGACAAGCCGCTCAAACCTCTCGGTATCAAGCGGCATGCCTGCGCGAACCTCACTCAGCGACATGGTCTCGAGCAATCGCGATGATCGGGAAACGAGAGCCTGCCGACGGTACACCTGGTCGAAGTCTTCGGCAAAATTGGCGTGTCCGTATCCTCTCGCGGCCCGGGCGAACGGTGAAAGTGGTGGCTGCAAGCCAAAGTGTGAGGGCATGCCGGTGAGGTCACCGCTCACGTTGGTAATCTGACCGCCGGCTTCAAAGAGTGCGTCGTGACGGGAAAACAGTTCGTCTTCCGCGCCCGACGGCGGCTCAGCGCTGTCAAGAATGGTCTCCAGGAATACCCTGCGATTGTCGCGCATTGCCTGCAGCAGGAGGGCGTCGTTGAACGCTTCCGCTTCCGGCTCAATGAAGAAGAGGTCAAGAAAAAGCGCCCGTTCCCGGCGGTTGGGATCTCGGATACGGGAAAAGGCGTGTGCGAGGTCGGCATGACGTGACCGAGGAAACGGCCAGCGGCCAATCTGCGACAGGGTCGCAAAATCGATACCGATGATGACGATGTCGTCGGAGACGTAGGGGTTTCGCTCAACGACCGTCACCCCCTCCTGTACACGGGTTGGGGTAAAACTGTCCTTGAGCCGAAAGTGAAGATCGAGCGTGCGCAACTCCATACGCTCAATGATGGGCGTTCCCCAATTGATGGCCGCGACCACGACGACCACCACAAGCCCTATGAAGAGCCCGAATACCCGTGTCTCAAGGAGTTTTCTTTGGCGTCCTGCCATACCTGCCCTATGCTCCGGGCCGGCGCCATCGCGAGCGCCAACCCAGGGGTCGTGACGCCGTTAGTTTTGCACCGACAGCGCGATTATACGGCTTCTTGCGAGGTTTGTCCAAGTGCTGCCGGCGTGGTTCGCTACCAGCCGATTATAGTATTCGGTCGCGGCCTGTGGATCGCCCTGTTGCTCAGCGATCCGGCCAAGTGCAAACAGCGCGCGGGGTATTTCCGCACTGTCGAAGGTATCAACGAGCTGCGTGAGCAACTGCCGGGCGCGGTCCACCTGCCCGCCCTCTTCCGCGGCCGCAGCGGCATTAAACAGCGATATGGGTGTCAGATAGCTGTTGGAAAACCCCGTAGCGGCTCCCTCAAAGTCTGCCGATGCGGCGTCCCACTGCTCAAGCTCCCAATGCATGCTTCCACGCACAAAGAGCGCTCTCTGAGCCGCCGCAAACCGTGGGTAATCGGCGGTGATGCCATCCACCTCTGCGGTAATCTGAGCCGAGAGAGACTGGCGGCGCGCATCGTCCGTGGCGCCGGAAAACTCTTCAAAGAGCTCCTGCACGGTTTCGGCCGCCAACCGGGCTCGTTCTTCCCGAGCCCCCCGAAACTCCAGATAGAGAAACAGGCCCACGACGATCGTAACGACCGCCACGAGAATGAACAGGAGCGGTTTTCGGTTACGCTGCAGAAAGTTGGAGACGGTGGTGAGAATCTTCGTTGTTGTGTCTTGTACCTCGGTAGTCGGCATTGCCGGCGTTCTCCTTTTGTCGCTGCGGACCGTGAATCGATCCGGTATGATCCCCACGCATGGGGTGTTGTATCGGGAAACCGTCCCGGTTTATCGGGAGATATCCAGTTCCTTGATCAGTCGGGACAGATACGTGCGCTGGATGCCCAGCACCTTCGCCGCGGTTGTCTGATTCCAGCCGTTCTGTTCGAGTGTATGACGGATGAAATGTTTTTTGAAGACGTTGACTGAATCTTTCAGCGTCTTTCCCACGTAACGCTCTTCCTTGAGTGGCCCCCCAGCGTGAAGGCCCAGATCGTCGCTCTGTATCTCGCTGGCGTGCGAGACAACAACAGCACGTTCCACCGCGTTCTCCAGCTCGCGCACGTTACCGGGCCACGAATAGGAAAGCAGTTCATCCATCGCCTCCGAGCTGAAGCTGGAGACCGGTTTCTTGGTCTCACGCGCAAATCGCCGCAGAAAATGGGCGGCAAGCTCAGGAATATCTTCGGCACGCTCCCGCAACGGGGGAACGTACAGCGGGAGAACGTTCAGCCGGTAATAGAGATCTCGGCGGAACGTACCGTCGGCGACTGCCTGGTCGATATCTTTGTTGGTTGCCGCGATGATGCGAACGTCCACCTTGATCGTTTCACTCGAGCCAACGCGTTCAAAGGTCTGATGCTGCAGCACACGAAGCATCTTTGCCTGAAGAGCCAACGGCAAATCACCGATTTCGTCCAGAAAAATCGTCCCTCCGTCTGCCAGCTCAAAGCGACCGCGACGATCGCTCTGTGCATCGGTGAACGCGCCCTTTACGTGGCCAAAGAGCTCGCTTTCCAGCAGCGCTCCCGGCAGGGCCGCACAGTTGACGCGCAGAAACGGCCGGTCGCGCCGCGTGCTTCGCAGATGAATCTGCTCGGCAAAGAGCTCCTTTCCCACGCCGCTCTCGCCCAGAATCAGGACCGATGAATCGGTAGGAGCCAGTCGATCGACAATCGCCACACGATCCTTCATGACGGGCGACTCACACACAAAGTGATGATAGCCCTGCTGTTCGACCATCTGGTCCTGCAGAAGAACGATTTCCTGACTTACCCGCTGAAACGATTGGGCGTTCTGAATCGCGAGTGCCGCCTGAGTGGCAAATATCTCGAGCCATTGGCGGTCGTCTTCATCGAAGGGCTTGCGGTCCTGCTTGTTCAGAATCTCGATCACGCCAACGCATCGCTCGTGAATTCGCATCGGCACGGCCATGATGGAACGGGTTTCATATCCCACCTGCTTGCCGATATCACCAAAGTAGCGCTCGTCTTCATCGACGTCGTTGACAATCAAGGAACGGTTATGCAGCGCCACCCACCCGGCTATTCCTTCCCCGAGGTTGAGTGAGTACTTCTGGACCTCGGAGCCCTTGGCGCCAAGCGCGATCTCAAAATAGAGCTTGTTGTTTTCCGGGCGCACCAGAAGAAGCGACGACGCTTCCCCTCCGCTCAACCGGGTTGCAGATTCGAGTATGGTGTGCAGCAGACCACGCGCATCCGAGTAGTCGGAGTTGATCTGCGCGTTGATCTCGATGAGAGTTTCGAGCTTCCGCTGGT
>REDM01000304.1 GCA_007693485.1 Spirochaetaceae bacterium | reverse complement strand
GGCACGCCGGCGCCGGAGCCCGGTTCACGTCGTTTGCCGGCTGGGACATGCCGGTACAGTATCGAAACGGCCCCATTCAGGAACACCAGCTCACCCGCAACTCGGTCGGACTCTTTGACATCTCGCACATGGGACAGGTCTACTGCCTGGGCCCCGATGCCGCGGCCTGGCTCGCGTCGCTGGTGAGTGCGGACATTCGCGCATTGGCGGAGGGATCGAGCAGTTACGCCCTGCTCTGCAACGAAGATGGCGGCGTAATCGATGATCTCTTTATCTACCGCCTGGAAGCGGAACGCTTCCTGATTGTAGTCAACGCCGCCCGGCGCGAGATCGACGTCGCCTGGCTGATGGACCACCTTCCGGAGTCCGGAGTAACAATAGAGGATCGCTCCGCCGACACGGCGATGATCGCGGTGCAGGGTCCGCGCGCGGTTGAGCTTACCGCCCGTGCCCTCACCGGCTGCCAGGCGGCGGACTCCGGCTGCGATGACGAGAGTTCCGCCGGATCGGCATCCATCGAATCACGCGAACTCTACCGCCGGCTCGTTGCCCTTCCCCGATTTGGCATCACTACGGCCACGCTGCGACTCGGCGCCGAGATTACGGTAGAGATCGGCCGGACCGGATACACCGGCGAAGACGGCTTTGAACTCTTCCTTCCCGCCACCGAGGCAACCGCATGCTGGAACACGCTGCTGGATACCGCGCGGGCAACCGGCATTCACGCCGGCCCCGTGGGGCTCGCCGCGCGTGACAGCCTTCGCCTCGAGTCGGGATTCGCGCTCTACGGCCACGAGCTGACCGAGGAGACCACCCCGGTCGAGGCGCGCCTGCTCTGGGCGTGTAATCTGGACCACGAATTTATCGGCCGCGAGGCCATTCTCGCACGCAAGAAGGCAGGACCCGAGAGGACGCTGCGCCGGCTGGTGCTCGGCGCGGGAGCGATTCCCCGCGAAGGCTACCCCGTGAATGACGAGTCGGGAAATCCGGTGGGGACCGTGGTCTCCGGCGGCCTCGCCCCCTCCTGCGGCGGAAGCGTCGCCAACGCCTACGTGAATACCGCCGTAAGCGCAGATGCGCTGCTTGCAGTCATGATCCGCGGCAAGGCGGTCCCGGCGCGACAGAACCGGGGACCGGTCTACAAGCCCACCTACCGCAGCGCCCCCGCCGCCGATGCACTCTTTGATCGGCACGCCGAGTTCCGAACCCGCCATATCGGGCCCGATTCCGACGAGCGCGCCGCGATGCTCGAGACGCTCGGAGTTGCGTCCATGGAGCAGCTGATTGCCGAAACCGTTCCGGATGACATCCTGCGCGACGCTCCGATGGTGCTTCCTCCCGCCCTGACCGAAGACGCCCTGCTCACTCGCATGCGGCACATCGCCGACCAGAACCGGCCGATGCGAAGCCTCATCGGAATGGGCTATGCCGACACCATCACGCCGCCGGTCATTCAACGCAACATCCTCGAGAACCCGGGCTGGTACACCCAGTACACGCCGTATCAGGCCGAGATCTCTCAGGGCCGGCTGGAAGCGCTGGTCAACTTTCAGACCATGGTAACCGACCTCACCGGTATGGAGATCGCCAACTCATCCATGCTCGACGAGGCGACCGCCGCCGCCGAAGCGATGATGATGGCGCTTCGTTCGGTGAAGGGAAGCGAATCGCGCCGCGTCTGGGTGAGCGATCGCGTCCACCCGCAGACCATCGCCCACCTGCGGCTGCGGGCCGAGCCCTTCGCCATCGATCTGCAGGTGGCACCCGAATCCGAGTGGGCCCCCGCCGCGGGCGACCTCGCGGGCATCCTGCAGTACCCAACTACCGACGGAATCGCGGCCGACTATCGTTCGACCGCGGACGCCCTGCACGCAGCCGGTGCCGCGGTGATTGTGGCCACCGATCTGCTCGCGCTGACCCTGCTCACCCCTCCCGGCGAGTGGGGTGCCGACATGGTGGTGGGAAACAGCCAGCGCTTTGGTGTGCCGATGGCGTATGGCGGCCCGCACGCGGCCTTCCTGGCAACGCGCGACCAGTACAAGCGGCTGCTTCCCGGCCGGATCGTGGGTGTGAGCAGCGACCGCAACGGAAAACCGGCGATGCGACTCGCCCTGCAGACGCGCGAACAGCACATCCGCCGCGACAAGGCAACCAGCAATATCTGCACCGCACAGGTGCTGCTGGCGATCATGGCGTCTATGTACGCGGTCTACCACGGCCCGGACGGGCTTCGCCGCATCGCGACGCGCATCACCCTGCTTGCCCACGCCCTTCGCGACCTGCTGCGCGGCCACGGGTTTCCTGTCTTGGAAGGGGTGATCTTTGATACGGTCACGCTCACGGCCGGACGGGTTGCCGGGCAGCGACTGGAGGCCGCGGCACTCGCCGCCGGCTTCAATCTGCGAAGCGAAGGCGACGGCCGCATCAGCATCACCCTCGACGAACGCTCCACGCCCGCCGAGGTCGCGAAACTCGCAGCGGCCCTCGGTGCCGCCACCAGCGAATCCGAGGTAACCCAGCGCGCGCGCACCACCTCGTGGAAACCCGTGGCCGCCCTCGAACGGCGCAGCGAATACCTGCAGCAGCGGGTGTTCAACTCACACCGCAGCGAGACCGCCCTGCTTCGGTACATCACCAGCCTGCAGCGCAAGGACCTCTCGCTTGCCCACTCGATGATCTCGCTGGGCAGCTGCACCATGAAACTCAATCCCACCGCGGCAATGATGCCCATCACCTGGCCGGAGTTTGCCGGTATCCATCCCTACGCCCCGACGTGGCAGGCGGCCGGCTTCCATCTGATGGCCTCCGAGCTCTCGGCGTGGCTCTGCGACATTACCGGCTTTGACGGCTGCTCGCTGCAGCCCAACAGCGGTGCCCACGGAGAGTTCGCGGGGCTGATGATCATCCGGTCGTGGCACAAGAGCCGCGGCGATGCGCACCGCACCGTCTGCCTGGTGCCCGACTCGGCCCACGGCACCAATCCCGCGAGCGCGGTGATGGCGGGCATGGAGGTGGTGGTGGTGGACAGCGCCGCCAACGGAGACATCGATCTCGACGACCTCACCCGCAAGGCCGACCAGCACGCCGACCGCCTCGCGGCGATGATGGTCACCTACCCGTCGACCCACGGCGTCTTTGAGCGCGGAATCCGCGAGGCAATTGCCGTCGTGCACGATCGCGGCGGCCAGGTCTACATGGACGGCGCCAACATGAACGCCCAGGTTGGCATCACCAGCCCCGGCACCATCGGGGCCGACGTCTGCCACCTCAACCTGCACAAGACCTTCGCCATCCCGCACGGCGGCGGCGGCCCCGGGATTGGTCCGGTGCTCACCGCGCCACACCTGACGCCCTTTCTGCCCGGCACCCTCGATAACCCCGGGCCAACCGGAGTGATTGTGGCGGCGCCGCTTGGAAGCGCGGGCGTGATGGCTATCTCGTACGCCTATATCGCCATGATGGGCGCCGACGGACTGCGCTCGGCAACCGAGCACGCCATCCTCAACGCCAACTACATCGCCGCGCGCCTTCGCTCCCACATCCCCGTGGCCTTCACCGGCCCCGGCGGACGGGTCGCCCACGAGTGCATTCTGGATTTTCGCGCCATGGAAAAGGAAACCGGCGTGACGGTGGAAGACATCGCCAAGCGGCTCGCCGACTACGGCTTCCACGCGCCAACCATGTCGTGGCCGGTGCACGGTTCCCTGATGGTTGAACCCACCGAGAGCGAGAACAAAGCCGAACTCGATCGCTTCTGCGACGCGATGATTGGCATCATGGCGGAGGTGGACCAGATCCGACGCGGCGAAATGCCGGTAGAGAACAGTCCGCTGCGCCACGCGCCGCACACGCTGGACGACATGATCGGCAACTGGGACCGCCCCTACAGCCGGGAGGTTGCCGCCTACCCCGCCCCGTGGTGCCGCGAGAACAAGTTCTGGCCGGCAGTCGCCCGCGTGGACAACGTAGCCGGAGACCGCAACCTGGTATGCAGCTGCGCCCCACTGGAAGCGTACCGCAACGCCGCGGCAGCCGCGGGAGGGTGACGAGCCTCCCGCCGCACCGGGAAAAACCGCGCCATGTGTGGTACAATTTCCTTGTGAGGTGTGCCATGACGGGACGGAAACGATGGACGGCAATCGCGGTTGCGCTTCTGGTGGCGGCGCTGCCCTTGAATGCGATGGACTTCATCGTGCGCTACAGCGAAGGTACGGTGGAGCTTCAGCAGCAGAACGCGTGGGTCCCGCTCTGGATCGGCGACATTGTTCCCGACGACGGCGTACTGCGGCTGAGTCAGGGCTCCTACGCCGAGCTCGGTGACGGCCGAAACACGCTTCGACTCGCTCAGCCTGGCGTGTTCCGCATGAGTGACCTGGTCGGAGGACGTCGCGCGGTTGCCTCGTCCACCGTCACGTCGATGATCCAGGGTCGCATGGAGCGGCTTTCGGAGCGGCCTCGCGCGATGACACCGGTAGTGGGAGGTGTACGCGCGACAGAGGCCCCACGGCAGGGTGGTGTTGAGTGGGTCGGTGGCGAGAGCGTTGCGGAGCTCATCGCCGAGGGGCGTGACGCGCTGATTGCGGGCGATCTGGACGCCGCGTTTGACCTCTTCGATGAGGCGATGCTCTACGCGACCGACGAGGAAAAGCCTGAGTTGTCCTTCTACCTGGGCTACACGCTGGCGCTCTCGGGCGAACCCCGAGGTGCGCTGACCTGGTTGCAGATGCATACCCCTAATCCCGATTCCGGCTGGTTCCATGAGCACACCCTCGCCCTCGCTCAGGTACAGCTCGATCTTTC
>REDM01000168.1 GCA_007693485.1 Spirochaetaceae bacterium | reverse complement strand
CTATTGCTGCAAAGACATCAAGATCCGCTCGAGCACTTTCTGCCGGTCGAGGGGCTTGACGATGTAGTTTTTGGCTCCGAGCATGAGGGACTTCTTTACCAGATCCTGCTTCCCGAGGGCGCTGATCATGATTACCCGTGCTTCCTTGTCAAACTCGATGATCTTCTCGAGGGCGGTGACGCCGTCCATCTTGGGCATCGTGATGTCCATGGTCACAATGTCCACGTTTGGGAACAGTTCCTTGTACTTGTTCAGCCCTTCCTCGCCGTTGGTGGCAATGCCAACCACGTCAAACCCTTCAGACGTCAGGATCTGGCTGATCTGTTTGGTCACGAACATGGAATCGTCAACGATGAGTACGCGATAGGGCGATCCGTCTTCCCGTACCCCGTCGGCCTTGCGCTCATTGATGCTTGGAAAATCCTGTTTTGTCTTCATACTGCGCCTCGGTTATCCCGCGTGCCGACTATCCGCGTTCCCGGACGGCAACGTTGATTTCGATCTTCCCCTGGGGAAGCTCCATGGGAACAATCAATGCTTCGACGCCCGAATCGCTGATTTCCATGTTGTCACCGCTGAATATGGCGGGTGGAGTCAGGTCGAACTTGAATCCAAGGTTGTGCAGTTTGGTAACCGCCTGCCCCGTAATCATGTTTGCCAACTCGGTGATGCTTGCCCGACCCATCTCGTTCAGAGTGGTGATCGGTTCCATTTCCATGCTTTCAAGCATCGTCGAGGCGACCTTGATTGCGGTGTCCTTTGTCATGTCAAACAGCACGCGCCCCTCAACGTCGCCGGCAAGTCCTACCAGGGCAGCAACCCCAAGCACCGGCATCGATGTTGACTTCAGATAGAGCTCCCCTCGATGGACCTCGGTTCCGAGGACCTCTTTGAGCACGCTGTAGGCCGCCTCAACAAAGGGGTTGATGTACTCAACTCTCATGTTTCCTCCAGCTCATTCGCTTTTCCGATACGCGCTGATCCGGTCGCTGATCCGCGTCCACCGCGAGTCGTGATCGAGTCGCTCGTTGTCGCCAATAATCAAAACTCCCCGCGGAGAGAGCGTCTCCAGAAACTTGTTCACCACCCGCTCCTGGTCCGCCGCCGGGATCACCGAAAGTACATCACGGCAGAGGATCATGTGACACTCAGGGACGCTGCTCTGATTCAGAATGTCGTGGTACTCGAACATGATCATGTCGCGAAGCGTACTCGACATCGTCATTCCGTTGGTCCCCTGCGTTACGTAGGGTTCCATGTGCGAAGGCACCGATTGCGCCGTCAGGACCACGCTTGGAGCGGTGGATATGCTGAGAAGGTCGTTATCTCCTGCCCAGATTCGGATTCGCTTCTGGGGATTCTTCTCTTTCAAGACGGATGCGAGCGAATAGGTTTCAAATCCCTTGCCGCAGCCCGGATTCCACGCGTTGAACACCGAGGAATCCACCGCCGGAACTACTCCAGCGACCGCGTCCCAATATGGCTTATCCCACAGCTGTCCGGTCAGCGCAGAGCCAAACGTGCCCGCATAGTCAACCGCATCTTCCACGCCCGAGAACTGAACCGAAACACCCTCCTCGCTTCGCATGGAGCGCCAGGTCTGATATCGGTCGCGGATCCACCCACGGTTGATGTCGCTCGCATAGAGCACCTTGAACGTCGCAAGCCCGTCGACTACGAACTCGAAATCTGCGTCATTCGTTGCCGCCGCGCCGCTCACGGGCTCTTTGGCCGAGGGGACGTCTCTCGGCGCCGCCGGCAATTCGGCCGTTTCTCGCGGTACCTCGGTCTCTTTTGCGAAGATGCGTTCAACATCCAGGATGATGTAGAGCCGATCTTCGTGTTCAACCACCCCGCTGATATACTTGATGTTGATATCCGCAAAGATGGGATGGGGCGGCTGAATCGACTCCGAAGAAATACCTACCACACGGTCAATTGAATCAACGATCACGCCAATGAGATTATGCTCGAGCCGCAGAATCAGCCCGTCCTCGGCCTCGCCGTCGGGTCGGCGTTTCGCGGTCTGATTGAACATCAACCGCATATCGATGATGGAGATGATCTCGCCACGCAGGTTATAGACGCCCGCCACGAACGGAAGCGTGTTGGGAACGTAGGTGAAGCCCGCAAACTTGGCGATCTCCTTCACCTTCATGATGTCGATTCCGTAGTCCTTCCCCGCAAGGGAAAAGGTCACCATTTTGAAGTCGATTCGATCGACTTCTTCGTCGGCGGCTGCGTCCCGGCCGAAACCGAACCTGCGAAACCCGGAGACGGCTACGTTATCGGATTGTTGTTTCACGTCGTTTCCGTTGTTCCATTTCATGTTTCAGTCCCAATTCCAGAAGCTGGCTCACGTCGATGATGAGACAGACCGTACCATCTCCGGTGATGTTTGCCCCGGCAATACCGGGCGCGTTGGTGTAGTGATCACGCAGGGGCTTGATGACAACGTCTTCTTCGCCGATCAGCGAATCCACAACAAGCCCCATCTTCTTGTCCCCACTCCCGACGATAACCACGAAGTGGTGCTCTTTCTGCTCCTCGGTCGGAATCTGAAACAGGCGATTCAGGCGCAGCAGCGAGACGACATCGTCACGCACGTTGAAGACTTCGTAATTGTCGATCAGTTTGATATCCGATGGACGAATCCGGTGACTGTCGATAACCGAGGTGATCGGGATCGCATATTTTTCTTTTCCCACCCGGACGAGCAGCCCCTGAATGATTGCGAGCGTCAGCGGAATCTTGATGGTGAACCGCGTTCCCATTCCCGCCTCGGACCAGACGGTCACCGTACCGTTGAGCTTCTCGATCTGTCGCTTCACCACGTCAAGCCCAACTCCGCGGCCGGAGACGCTGGTAATCCGCTCCGCGGTGGAGAACCCGGGATCGAAGATGAGATTGAACGCTTCAACATCCGTGAGGGCTTTTCCCGGGTGTATCACACCACGATCGATGGCGCGAGCGCGCACCTTATCGACGTTGATCCCTCGACCGTCATCAGAGATCTCGATGACGATCATATTTCCTTCATTGCCGGCTTTGAGCAGCACGGTTCCCGCTTCCGGTTTTCCCGCCTCGAGGCGGTCGGCCGGGGCTTCGATGCCATGGTCTATTGAGTTCCGCACGCAATGAATCAACGGATCAAGCAGGTCTTCAATGACGGATTTATCGAGCTCGGTGTCTTCGCCCTCAATCTCGAGCTTGATCTTCTTCTCCAGCGATCGAGAAAGGTCGCGAACGAGACGGGGAAAACGGGAAAAAATCTGGGCAATCGGAACCATGCGGATTCGCATCACCCCTTCCTGCAACTCCCCGGCGATGCGTCCCAGGTTTTGCGCGTTCGAACGGAACTTCCCAACCGATGCTTTCAGACGGCTTTCAAAGTCATCGTGCAGGGTGTAGAGCGATCCAAAACGGCCGACGATCTCCTTGCGAATCTGCTTTGCGGAAGCACCCCGCTGCATCTGCTCGAGGAAGGTGGGAAGCGAGTCAAACAGCGATTTCAACAGCTCGCGGAATTCCTGGTCTGTCGATTCAAAGCGCGTCAATGCGTCGCCAAACTCCGCAACCAGCTGGTTAAATCCCGCTTTGTTGATTACCGTCTCGCTGACGAGATTGAGCAGGTTGTCGACCCGGCGACTCTCCACCCTGAGCATCGAGCCGCCGCTCTTACGCTCGCTGCCCTCGTCGTCTGCTTCGGCAACGGGTTCGGAGCTCGCCGTGGGTACGGCGGCATCGCCGGCCGCTGTCGGCGGTCCTGGTGTGGCGGCTCGCGCTGCCGTTGGCGTCGACGGAGACGGTGACGCGGCCGACGGAGCCGCGGCCGACGGTGAAGCAGCGGGCGGTTCGTGCGGTGCAGGTGCCGCCGCTTCAGGTAGCGAGTCGGACGATGACGCTGAGAGTTCGGTCACCGAAACCTCGGTCGTAACGTCGGAAATGTGAGCAGCCTTTTTCACTCCGTCGAACGGCTCACGCGTTCCGATGAAGTAGATCACCGTGGGGAAGAAGTTGTCCTCATACAGTGCCTCAAAATCGGGCTCGGTCTTCAGGACCCGCCCAACCTTTTTCAGTGCCGCAAATACCTGGATACCCCCGACGGTATTCATCGGGTTGTCCCGGTCAAAGGTAACGGCAACCCGGGCGGCCCGTTCACCGGACTCCAGGGCGCCGATCACCTCCGCTGCATCGGCCCCATTCGTCGCGGGAGCTGCAGCCTGCGGACTCGACGCCGGATCGGCAGAAGACTCAACGCCGGCCGCTCCTGAGGACGCCGGCGGTGCCGGCGCATTGGGCGTCTGCTCCTGTGCGAGGATGGCAGTCAGCGCCCCGCGCAGGGCCGAAGAGTCTCCCTGATAGACCGACCCGCGTGAGCGAATCGCGAGCATCTCTTTGATGAGATCGATGGAGCGCAACAGCGTATCGACGATATCCGGGTTTACCGCAATACTGTCACTTCGGATGGCATCGAGCACGTCCTCAACCACGTGGGTGAATGTGGACAGTTCGTCCATCTGCACGGTGGCCGACGCGCCCTTGAGGGTGTGGGCGGCGCGAAAAATTTCGTCAATGGCATCGGCGTCGGTGGGGGTAGTTTCCAGCACCAGGATATTGCTTTCCAGCGCCTCGACCTGAAGCTCGGCTTCCACGAAGAAGTCTTTCAGCAACTCCTCATTATTGGGGTCAAGGTAATCACTCATGCCTCCCCAATCATATACATATCTGTCGTTAAGTCAAGCCGAAATCCCTTCGATACTATTGAGGGTTTAGAGGTCCGTGATTGATTCAGGGCTCGATTAT
>REDM01000303.1 GCA_007693485.1 Spirochaetaceae bacterium | reverse complement strand
TAACCGGTGTGTCCAGACCCTGCATGTGATGGATGTTAGTTCCATCGAGCAGGATGATGGTTCCCGATCGCAGCACGTCTCCGTTTGGGTCCACCAGATCCTGGTAGAACTCAGCGCCGGTGGACTGTTCGAGCATACGGATCATATCCCGCACGGTGAAGTCGGCCTCCGGCGTGAGCGTCACGGACGCCACCCCGAGTCTCATCCTCAGGGTGGCGAACAATTTTACTTCAATGGAGCGGGTATTCGGCATCAGACTACGCCCAGCTCCTTCAGGGTCGCGTCGGTGGGAATGCCTTTCGTGTCCCAGCCGCGAATCTGGTAGTACTCCGGAAGCAGTTCGCCCAGCCGATGCACCTGTCCCTTGTTGGGGCCGGTCTCGGCGGGGACTTCCAGGACTCGCTTGGGCAGCGTGTCTTCAGCCGGAGTCACGCCCGCCGCAAGGTTGAACTGGCGCTCGAGGTTCCAGGTACGGGTTCCGCATGCGAGCAGTTCTTCGGGGGTGTAGTTAAAGCCGGTTGCGGCATTGATCATGTCGGTATACCCCTGGAGGTCGACCGCAAAGGAGGTGAAGAGGCAGAGTCCCGAGCTGTCGATAACTGCGGTGAGGTCCTGCATCGTCATGACCCACTGGGGCTTGTCTTTCAGTTCCTGAGGATCGAGCTTCTCGGGGGCGCCGAGGATCTCGGGAGAGATCATGTAGCAGCGAACGTGGCAGCCGCCGCGGTTGCTGGTGGCGTAGGAGAGACCCATGCCCTGGACGCCGCGGGGGTCGTAGGCGGGGAGCTCCTGCTTTTTCACTACCATTGCGAGTTCGGGGTGCCCGTACGCTTCACCAAGGCGGTAAGAGCCCTGCGCCATGCGTTTTCCGATAATGCCCTGAGAGAGACCCATCTTCCGCAGATAGTAAATCATGGCCTCGGTGGAACCAAACACCGGCTCCGGGCCCTTTTCCAGATCTTCTTTGGGGATGTAGCCCTTCTCGTAGAGTTCCATCAGACAGGCGATGGTTACGCCGGCGGAGATGGTGTCGAGACCAAGGTCGTTACAGGTGAAGTTGGCGTCAACAATGGCCGCAAGGTCATCGATGCCACACATTGGCCCGAATGCCCAGCCACTTTCATACTCGGGACCTTCGCCGTGCCGGCCGTTGGGGTGGACCACGTCACGCGCACAGCGGATGGGGCACATGTAACAGCCGGTGTTCTTCTGGAGATATCCCTTCTCAACGAGGGCCTCGCCCGACATGTTCTCGGTACCGTCAAACATGACCTGCTGGAAATTTCGGGTGGGATACATACCGCTCTGGTTGATGATGTTGTCCAGAACCTTGGTACCCAGCCCGGGCAGTCCCTGGCCGGTGATCGGGTTCTCTTTCAGCTGGCCGATTTTTGTTTTGATGATTTCTTTGAACTTCGGTTCATCGGCGAGGGGTGATCGGCCGGTGCCAAACGCCACAATCGCCTTCAGGTTCTTGCTGCCCATGACGGCACCAACGCCGGAGCGGCCGGCTGCCCGGTCTTTTTCGTTCATGACCGATGCGATGAGGCTCATCTGCTCGCCACCGGGGCCGATGCACGAAACCTTCGCCTTGGGATTGCCGCAGTCAGCGATCAGTTTGTCGGTTACTTCGTAGACCGATTTTCCCCAGTAGGCCGACGCATCGCGCAGCTCAACCTGGTCATCGTTGACGTAGAGGTAGACCGGCTTCTCGGCCTTTCCTTCGAAGATCACGAAGTCGTATCCCGCTTTCTTCAAAAAGGCGCCAAACTCTCCGCCGGAGTTGCTGCATGCAGCGGTGCCGGTGAGGGGGCTTTTGGTAACGACCATATAGCGACCGCCCGTCGGGGCTGAGGTATTGGTCAGCGGGCCGGAGGCGTAGATCAGTTTGTTTCCGGGAGAAAGTGCATCGACTTTTGGATCGATTTCATTGATGAGCATTCGAGTGGCCATTCCACGACCACCAACGTACTGCTTTGCGAGGTCCATCGGGGTTTTTTCCCGGGTGATGGATCCGTTTGAGAGGTTGACTCTCAACATAGTTCCCATGTACGACACGGCGTACCTCCACAATGTTTGGAATCTTCTCCTTTCCAAACGCGGGAGGCAGACGGGTTTCCCCGAACACCCTATCGATCATGGCCCATAGCACTCGCCTTAGGACTTCCGATTTCAGAGAAGTTGACTCATGATACCATCGGACACCGATTCTGTCAAATAAAACCGAAAAAAGTTATTATTATGAACGCGTTCACAATACGATTCGCCGCCGCCGGCGCCGCCGCTGCCTTCGCTACCGGAGACGCGGAAGCGAGGGAGCGCGCTCCAGCAGCCCTTCACCGGCTCGTTCCGCCTCCCGGCGAGCCTGTTCTTCGGCCTCGCGGCGGGCTCGCTCTGCCTCCTCCTCGGCCTGACGGCGGGCGCGATCGGCCTCCGCTTCTGCTTCGCGTCGGGCGCGATCGATCTCGGCCTGAACGCGACGTTCGGCCTCGCCCTGCAACTCGGCGATACGCTGTTCGATTTCGGCGGCTTTGCGCTCGGCGATGGTGCGATACTCCGTGGCGCGGGTGAGCTGGGCATTCGCATCGGCGCGCAGGGCGGTCACTCGCTGCTCGAGCGGGGCCAGCTCCGCACGCCCCGCACTGACCAGCTGTGCGACTTCGGCGCGCAGACGCGCTTCGAACACGGCACGCTGGTCTTCCAGATAGCCGCGTACTCCGTCGGCAACAAAGCGGTCGAGGTTTGTCGTGATCCGCACAGAAGACACGCGCGCGCCGCGGGCGGCAACGGAAATGGCTGCGTCAACGGTACCTGCTCGCTGTACCGCTTCGGTGACGATGCCGTCTACCACGGCTACCCCGGTGCGAAGTTGCACCTCGGGTTGGGGCATGGAGATTGCCGCGGCCGCCCGGATTGCGCCGTCGCGCGCAATTTCGAGGGTCGAATCGACCTCGGCGACCCCCGCGAGGCGATCGAGGCGAACGGTTCCCGCCGAGGCCGATGTCCCCACGGACAGATTGGTTCCGGTATATCGGGCGACCGCCAGATCGCCATCCCGGCGATGCAGGAGCAGGTCGGTCTCGATGGCGTGGACAACGTCGAGGTTCCGGGTTCGCAGACGAAACTCGGTAGGTCTGCCAATGAGAGCGGGATCGCTGGAAAGGTCGCGAATCGCACCCTCCTGAAACCGATCGGAGGTGTCGGAACCAAATGAGATGCCGCCGAGACCAAGAAAGAAGCGCGGATATCGCGTGGCGGGAAACGGAACGGTGACACCGCCCGAACGGAAGGCAGGAGTTCCATCGTCCGACCCGCCGATACCGGCAATTGCCGCGATCTCCTGAGCGCGGCCGGCGTAGCGAAGCACATCCGCGAATATCTCCCGCAGGAGCTCCTGAACGATACCCGTGACGAAGCCGGTTGGATCTGCGGTGACGTCGGTGATCCGGTCCGCAAGGTAGTTGATGTCGTGCGCGACGGCGTCGGTCACGCCCGACCAAAGGTCTCCCACTACTGCGGTCTGCGATGCAATTCCCCGGACCTGTTCTTCGATCGTACCGGCGTCTCGGCGCAGGGAGCCGGATAGCGGTTCGATTCGCCGGGCGGTGGTCAACGCAGCCTCAACCGTTGTGATGGACGATACGTCAATCGACTGAAGTTCCCGCGCTGACGCGGTGAGACCGTCGAGGGAGGTCTGTACCGCGGCGATCTGCGCGGGGAGCTCCGTAGTCAGACGCGTCAAGGTCTGCTCGGCAGCATCAAGGAGTCGCGGCACCGAGAGGGCCTGGTAGTGCTGCTGAAGAAAGGCAGCGGCATCTTCGGGGTCCAACGAAGGCAGCGCAAAAGAGACCGGCGGATTCGCGTCGGGTTCGGGCGGGGGTCGACGGTCGGTTTCGGGAAGTGCGCCTGAGGTCAACCGCTCGGTGTTCCATCGGATATTCTCGATGGTTGCCCTGCGGGTAACGACGTTCCCTTTCAGCAGTTCGATGACGTCCACGTCGATGGTGGTTGGCCCAACCTCGAAAAGATTGCGCATGGGGCGATCGCGGTCTGCAACCGAGATATTGGTAAACGAGAGGCTCCCATCACGCAGGCGCAGGTCCAGGTGAGAGATTTCCGCGCGAGCTTCGAAGATGTCCTGCAGGACCTGCTCACCGGCCCGGGTCAGCAGTGCGTTTTTGAAGAGAATGTTGAACAGCACAACCGCTGCAATGAGTACTCCCACAACCACCAGTCGGCCCGTCTTGAGCGATCCGCGGTTCTTGCGGATCTGTTTTGCCAGCGATACCGCACGCTTGTGCTCTTTTTCTGTCAGGTCGTCGCGCAGACGATAGGTGCCGTCGTCGGTTTGGTGGAAACAGGAGGCCAGAAACTGACGATCCTGGTTCAGGTAGATTCTGCGTACGACCTTCCGATTGAGGGTTTTCTGGTCGTAGGTCTTGGCAAGCAGATTCGGCGTTTTGCGCGGTGCATCTGCCATCAGCGTACCGCCTGATAGACGCCGTACCAGTGGCGGGTTGCGCCAGCCAGCTTGTTCACCAGAGGAACCTTCATGATCGCCTTGACCGGCTTGCTCGCGGCAATCTTCGGTACCACCTTCAGGCGAAAGGCCATGACGAGAATGCGACTGAGCAGGAACACGGGGATCCAGGCAGCGATCCCAACTACCAGCCCACCCATGACCACGCTGTTATTGAAACGGGTAAAGGACATCAGCGGCACGTTGTAGAGCGAGGTAAAAAACGGATAGAGCGTTTCGGTGGTGAGGATGGCGTAGCCCACGCGATGCAGTACCGGGTCTACCAGGGCC
>REDM01000301.1 GCA_007693485.1 Spirochaetaceae bacterium | reverse complement strand
CCCCCACGGCGATACCGAGGGAGAGCGTCCCGTCCACGAAGGCCGCCCGCGTATCAGTTGAAAGAATGATACTCTGGTTTCCGATGCGGGCGTTACGACTGCGGTAGAAGAAGGAGAGCGCAAAACAGATTACTGCCATCGCCAGGGCGTAGTAGAGAATCGGATCCGGGTTGAGCATCGGTATGTTTGCCGTGGATCCCACCACGTAGAAGACGATTCGCACCACGCTGGTCACCACTGCCATGGTGATCACGCCGATCATCATCAGGCCCTTGATAAACCCGTACAGCGACTCGTAGAAGTACTGGCCCAGGGGAAAGGTAGCAGTCCGCCGGCTTCGCACCCGGGCAATCCCCAAGGCTACCAGCATACCCACAAAGATGATGAAGGAGTAGTTTCCGTCCAGGAGAATTGCCTCTGAGTTGGAGGCGTAGTAGGTGAGCCACGCAGCTAGAGCCATCACCAGGTTCCCCACGGCCCCCAGGCGTAGTGCGTTCCGTTCAACCATGTCCTGGCCGGGTCGTTTCTTCTCACTGTTCATCATGAACTCCCGCGGGCGATTGCGCGAAAGACCTCGATCGTCTCGTGATCCCGCGTATCGAAATCGTAATCCGTACTGGTTTTGACGATCACCGTTCGGTAGCGGGGATAGACGTAGATATACTGGCCCCAGATACCGATTGCTACAAACTCGCCGTCCGGCTGCTCGGGAATCCACCACTGGTACCCATACCCGAAGGTCCAGAATGAGTCGGGGTTCTCCCCCGGCTGCAGGTGAGCCTCGGTGGGGTTGACCGAGTCGTGAATCCAACGGGCAGGCATAATCTCGCCGGAGTCGCCGGACCGATCACCGCGCCGGCCGCCGTTCAGGTACAGAAGCCCCAGACGGCCGTAATCCCGAACGGTAGCCCCGAGAAAGGCGTGACCGAGCTCGTTCCCGTGATGGTCCGTATTCCACCATGCCGAGTGTTCCATACCGGCGGGAAGCCAGATCTTTTCCGAGAGGTAATGTGCCACCGGCACGCCCGTTGCCTGTGCCACCAGAAGTCCCAGGGCAATGGAATCGCTGGAGACGTACTCGTTGTACGTACCGGGTTCCCTTTTCCTGCCGAGCTCTGCCAGGATGTCCGGGGCGGCTTCCTGAAACCCGAATACTCGCACCGGCAGCCACATTATATCGGAACGGAAGTTATCGTAGTCTTCGTCGAAGTCTACCCCGGAGGACATGGTGAGTACGTCATGGATCGAGACTCCGTCGTACCCGCTGCCGCGGAGTTCCGGCACGTAATCCGAGATAGCGTCATATACGGAGCGGATATGGCCTTCCTCGGTTGCGATTCCCACCAGCGCGGAAATAACGGACTTCGCCATGGAGAAGGACTGTGCCCGTGAGCTGGCATCGTTACCCTGGTAGTAGGACTCGTGGCTGATAACCCCGTCCCGCAGCACGAGTAACCCCGTGGTCTCGCTCTCATCCAGAAAAGCCACCAGGGATCGCTCCTCGCCATTGAACCGGTACGTCTCTGGAAGCGCTACGGGTCCTCCCGCGGCGCTCGGCAATTCCCACACCTGTCCACCGGCAGGCACTTTTCGCGCGGGAAAGAGTTCGTGCATGGTGCGGAAGTTCGTCGCCCGGTAGTCGTCGTGAAACAGGGTAATAGCCACCCACCACTCGCTGTTGCGCAGGTAGAGGTATCCGCCGACGCCCACAACCGCTGCCAAACCCACGAGTACCGCCGTGAAGATCAGCAGCACCCTTCGCCAGGATTTCTTCCGTGTACGTTTCTGCATCGGTTTACCCCTCAAAAAGCGACTCATCCGTCCGGCAGGCATTTCTTTTCATCCGTCTTTCTCCGTTACGTGGTGCAGACGGCCTCGCCGGTTCGCCCGTTTAACTCACGCTCGCGCCACGGTATCTATGCTGATCGGCATAACGTCTTAGAGAATTGTCGCACAACGTAATATAGTGCCATCGGATAGCCGTGCCAAGCTAATGAAGAATCAGATGGTGGTGCCGGTGTCGAGACGGCGCGGATGGGGAATTGACCGACGTTTGGAATTGACGTTGGCAGTCGCGCCAGTCATTCCGTCTCGCAGTCGAGGTAGCTGGTGAAGGTGGGGCGTGGGGTGAGGTCGATGGTGTAATAGAGGCAGGTTTTGCCCGGGATGCACCTGTGCGGGGATCGGGTAGAAGCCGTTGGAGCGGTTGCGTTGGTAGAAGAGATGGATGTCGTTGTAGTAGCCGAGGGCGGCATTGTTGGCGTAGATCTGGTCCTGGTAGGCTTTCCAGCCGGCCAGGGATTGGAGGAAGCGCCTGATGGCTTTGGTGCGCTGGGGGGCGAAGGGGTGGATGGCGACGAGGTGTTCAGTGGATTCGGTAGGCACAGACGATCACCGTCGGTTACGAGCAGACGTGAGGAATGCGCTGGCCGGGTGAGTCCGCGGACGGAACGTTCTCGGCAAACGCCGGCAAAACGGTCAATTCGGCCGCGCAGCCGGTGTTCGATCCGTTTGCGGACGCGTCCGTACTGGCAACGTGGTTGCCGGACGCGCCTCTCGTTCCAACAACGGTCAACCCACCAGAATCATTTCGTGCGGAGTGGGAAGACGGCACACGAATCGCGGTCTGGTTCACCGAGAAGGACACAAACAAGACGGGAGTCTCGGTGCAACACGAGAAACCGCCGGACAATGATGCCGCCGCCGCAAAGAAAGCGTACTGGCTCGTTCGCCTGAACGATCTGAAAGCGATCCTGGAGGGGTGACCCCAATCTGCATTCTCTATGTTGAAGATGTTGCAGCCTCGCGCGCGCACTTCGTGCCGGCGCGCTGCTCGTCCAGGAGGTCAAACACGAGGCGTGGGGGCAAACCACCTCTTACGTGAGGGACCCTGACGGGTATCTGGTGGAGATCTGTTCAGCGGTCGCCGCTGCGCGCGCACGGGCAAGCTGGGACCATAACACCGGCGCTCTGCCGGTGTGCCGCAGCAGCACCCGTTCCAGCGTGCGCCGCGACACGCCGAGCTCGGCGGCCGCTGCCTCCACGCTCAGCGACAACTCCGCCACCGCGGCGAGCGCTTCCATCGCGCGGCGGTCACAGCGCACCGCGTCAACCACACCCGCGATTGCCTGGTCAGGACCATCCAACGGTCGCCGCGCGAGCTCGGCCAGAATTCCCCGCGGCAACTCCGCGCCGGGAACAAGCCGGTACCCCACCAGGACCGCGTCCCTCGGGGTATCCGCGACCATAACCCCGTCCTGAAGGTGCGAGAGCGTCCATCGTGGTATCTCGCCGGGAAGACGCCAATGGATCAGGTCCCGACAGCCGTCGGGAATGATGAACGAGCGGGAACCGTCGGCAGACCGGTAGGTCCACCGCTGTAGTATCGGTGATACCGACCTGAACCTCGCACAATTGGCAATCGTGACACCGGCGCAGTTCATGCGAACGTGGAGGAATGCTCATGACGACAAAACGTAACACCCTTACGATCCGGGTACCGGAAGACCTGAAGGAACGCATCGAGAAGCTGGCGACGCTGCAGGGAGTGTCCATCAACCAATTTGCACTCTGCGCCTTCACAGAAGAGATTGCCGACTTGGAGGCGTCGGCATATTTCCGAAGCGTTCTGAAAGGCACCGACAAAAGGTCGATGCTCACGGAGATGGACCGCATCCTCGCCTCCATCCCCGAACGGGCGAATCCCGAAAGGGACCGCGAATGAACTGCACCATCCGGCCTCTCACACCAGACGATGAACCGTTCCTGTGGGAGATGCTTTACCAGGCGATTCACGTTCCCGACGGGCACGCCCCAATCTCGCGCGACGTGCTGCATCTTCCCGAGCTTGCCCGCTACCTGCGGGGATGGGGGCGGGAGGGGGATTGCGGCTTTCTCGCGGCCGTCGGGCAGCCGGTGGGTGCGGTCTGGCTGCGCCTGCTCGTTGGCGAGGAGCGGGGCTACGGATATGTGGCCGAGGACACGCCCGAGCTTTCCATCGCGCTGCTGCCCGAGTTTCGCGGCCGGGGGATCGGAACACAGTTGCTCACCCGATTGTTTGCCTCTCCCTGTGGAGACTCGCCCATCTCGCTCAGTGTCTCGGCGGATGATCCGGCCGTACGGCTCTACAGGCGCCTCGGGTTCGAGGTGGTGGGCGAGAGCGGGGGCTCGCTGACCATGGTTCGGGACCGGGGACGATAGCACAACAGCGCTCGTCGATTTCGTCCTCAATAACCGTTGACATCCGCCTCAATTGGTTATATGCGTTAGTATATGACCATAGAAGCTGAAGGATCACTATGTGAGCAGTGATCCGCTGTTCCTGCAGATCAGAAAGCACATCGAGGACATGATTCTCGCCGGGCAACTCGGTGCGGATGAGCAGGTTCCGTCGTCCACCCAGATGGTGAAGTTCTTCCAGGTGAACCACCTGACGGTGCTGAAGGGGATGAACCTGCTGGTGGACGAGGGAATCATCTACAAGAAGCGCGGGGTGGGGATGTTCGTTTCTGCCGACGCGCGGGAGCGGATCCAGCGGTCACGGCGTGACGCATTTGTCGGCGAGTTCGTGCTGCCGCTCGTGCGTGAGGCGCGGCGACTCGGGATCGCCCGCGGCGAACTTGCTTCCATTGTGTCCCGAGCCATTGAGGAGGATCGAAACCATGACGATGAACACCACCACGCGTGAGCGCCCGACTGACGCGCAATCGCTCGCTGTACTCAAGGATGCGGGCGTTCGGTTTGGCAGGACCGTGGCGCTCGACTCGGTGAACACCGGCATCAAGCCGGGGCTGATCTACGGACTCATCGGACGAAACGGAGCGGGGAAGACCACGCTGTTGTCACTCCTGGCCTCCTACCGCCGGC
>REDM01000300.1 GCA_007693485.1 Spirochaetaceae bacterium | reverse complement strand
TCACGCGCAGGCTGTCGCCCAGGATCATGCGGTTGGTCCAGTTCTGGTCGTGGCGGTAGAACTCCGTGCGCTCCACCCCCTCGGGGATCCCGTTGAAGTCGGCAAAGAGATCGAACTGCTCGTCCGCCGCCTCCGCGCGGTCGGCCGTGTGGCGGGCCAGGTCGTCGATCAGCACCTTGGGGTGCACTTTTTCCTGGATGTAGATCGGTGGCGCATCCACCACAAGGTCGGAGCCGTCCTGCGCGTCCTTTCCGCGCCACACCAGCTGCGGATCCAGATCCGGATTGCGCGGATAGCGCAGCGTTACTGGCGCCTGCTCTTCGGGGCTCATCACCGCCTGATGCTCCGCCGTGGGAATGTTGGTTCGTTTCGCATCCGCGTGGGTGAGGGTTTCGATGCGTTTGGGGGACTTACTCTTGGCCATGGTCAGGGCTCCGGTGATTGGGATACGACATCGTCGCTGGCAGCTTTCTGTTCGGGCAACTCTTCACGATTAGGGCGGGGCAGACCAGAACGTAAACCGTCGATATGCTCGAAGAGTTCCGGCCCGATTTGCTGCCATAGTGGGTCAAGGATGATTTCCAATCCTTCACGGCGCGCCAACTTCGCGGCTGGGACGAAGTCGCTATCTCCTGTCACCAAAACGATTGTTGTCGCGAGTCGCTTGTACGCGATTGAAGCGATATCAAGACCGAGACGCATATCCACGCCTTTCTGGCGGACAGCAATGGAAGGCTCAGTTAACGAAATACTGTTCCACAAGTCCACGATTTCTTGCAGCGCCCGGAGCTCGTCACCCGAGATTTGAAGGGCGTCGGCACCATTTGGAACGGTTAGCTTCGATACCAACGCCCGCGTTCGCAACACGCGGTGAGAGTTCTTCGACGAAAGCCGCCAATCACCATCGCGGACCACAGTTCCGAGTCGCAGCGCCACTTTCGGCTGTCTGCGCAGGCTATCGAAAAACTCACGCCGGAAGATGGCAACATCGCTTGTGGAGAAATCGATCGCCTTGCCACTAAACGGGTGCTGTGACTTGCCGTCATAGGGCATCGCATCGTAGTAGAGGATCCGGTGAACATATCGGCGCCACAAGGACCGCTCGGACTGAAGTCCTGGACGGCCGGTCAGATGCTCCACGTGAGACCGACAAATCCTATTCAATTGTTTCGTAGTTGAGTCAACAGAGCCGTCGTAGGTGGTTCCGAGAACTTTCGGAAGCCGCTTCAGAAAGAAGCCTCCATCGACCAAAATTGCGATGCGGTCGAATGGAATCATCTCGGCCTTCCGAAGGAGGCACAAAAAAACAGCCCCAAGGGATCCGACATCGCTCGGGATAGGTGAGCGAGCGTACTGCCAGGGGGCGGATGTACTGAAGAATACGCGCCCTTGATGTACGTCACCCGAAACGGGGAGTGGTACGGCGCGTGTGTTAATGAGAGTATACCACATCCCGCACTTGAATGCAAACGGTCCACAATAGAGCTCACCACCGGTTTATCTCCTCATCGACAGGCTCCACCTCGTACCATCCCGTGACACTGACCAGACTGTTTCGCTTCCGGGCCGCTGCCGAGGCACCTTCGAGCGTCGCCGCAACCCCGTCGGCTACGGCCGCGTTTCCGCAGAGTTGGCAGACGTATGCGGGGACATCTCGTAGCACCACTACTCCCGAGCCGAGGTCGGCGGCAAAAATCGTTGTGCCCGGCTGAACCGGGCTGCCGCAAAGCGGGCATCTGCCCAGACCACGGCCCCTCACCGGCCCGCCCCCGCTGCGGCAATCGCCTGTTCCAGCTGCTCTTCGATCTTGGTGGCGAACTCGGTTTCCATCGTCCACAAGTCCGTGAACTCGGCGAAGGCCCAGCGGCCGTAGCTTCGCAGGTGGTTGACGCCGGGGACCCAGTAGGTGCGCATCGTGCTCGCCTTCTCTTTGGCGTCTTCGCCGCGGTAGCCCTTGATCTCTACCACCAGGTGAAGCGGATCCGACGCCCCACGGCCGTCGTCTACCAGTACGATGAAGTCCGGCAGATAGCGTCGCGTCGTGGAGCCGTAGCGATAGGGCACCTCAAAGCCCAGGTTGTGGTTCTTGGTGTAGGCAAGGACCCGGCCGTTGGATTCCGCCACGCGGCAGAACTCCGCCTCCCACTCGCTGTCGCAGATCACCCAGTTTACGTGGTTCCTCGGTGGCGGACCCGTCGTCTCGTAGCGCTCTGTGCGCGTGGTGACAAAACGCACGTGTTCCGTGGAGCCGGTGGGGTTGAAGGGGTCGAGGATCGCCGTGATCGGGCGGCTGCCCTCCAATGAGCGGCGCACCGCGTCGTTGATGCGGTTGCAGAACATATCCGCGAGTTCTTTGTAGAGCAGAAGCGCCGGATAGGTGTCGCCCTTGCAGACCAGGTGGTGGTCAAGCCAGTAGCGCACCACCCGCTTGAGCGACCCAAAGAGGTGCATCGGCGCCGGCTGCCCCGGTTCGCGGAAGGTGGTGGCAATGAGATAGTGCGTCAGGTGAAAGAGGAGCGAGGATCGACGCATACTGTCCATATGGTCGAGATTCATCTCGGCTGACTCTCCAATGATCCCGCTGTTGAGTACGCGCGACGGGCCCACAAGCTCCGGCGTCAGCACCATGGTGGAGTCCTCGTTGAAGTCGGGCGTCAGCACGTCGGTGGGTGGCTCCACCCGGTAGCCCACCACGCGCGGAAAGCGGATGACCAGGTGGTCGCGCTCCGGGCGGAGCGCCTTGACCTGAATGGTCTCGCGCGGAGGTTGCGGCGGGGCCTGGACCGCCTGGGCCGTGAAGTCAAACGGTATGCCGAAGATGTCGGCGTACTCGGGCGCAAAGAGGTTGTCGGGCGTCAGGTCGTAGGACTGGCGGCGCAGGGCGCGGCCGATCACCTGTTCGCAGAGCAACTGCGTTCCGAAGGCGCGGATGCCCAGGATATGGGTGACGTTGTTGGCGTCCCAGCCTTCGGTGAGCATGGAGACCGACACCACGCAGCGAACCTGCGCACCGAGCTGGTCGCGCTTGCCCACCGTGTTCATCACCTCGCGCAGCAGCTCCTGATCGGAGATGGCGTCCGCTGCCCGCGGGTCGCCGGTGCGTTCGATGATGTCGCGGCGGAACCGCTCGATCTCGTCGGCGGCCATGGCACGAAAGTTTGCATCCAGAACGTCCCCCGCCTCCAGCTGCTCGGAGTCAACCAGAATGGTGTTGGGACGCGCGAGGGGGAGATCGGTGTCGGGCTCGTAGTTGCGAAAGAGCGCCAGCCGGCCGTTTACCAGGGTCTGGGTGCCGTCGTCGGCTTCGCGCAGGAAACCCGAGACGTAGTCGTAGACCAGCTTCGAGATGGTGGTGTTCTGACAGACAATGATGAAACAGGGCGGCACGCCAACCTTGTGCTCCGCCCAGAGGGCGAAGGTCTTCTCGTAGTGACCGTAGAGCACCTCGAGGGCGGTCTGCAGTTTGGCCGGCAGCTGCAGCGGATCAAGCGCACCCGCCTTTCCCCTGCCCTTCTTTGGCATCTCCTTACCGATGTGTTCCCAGAGGTTGCGGTAGACCGGCATGTCGTTGCCGGTTACGTTCTCGGCCACCGGCACGCGCGGCAGCTTCACGATGCCGCACTCGATCGCATCCATCAGCGAGAAGTCACTCATGGTCCACGGGAAGAGCGTTCCCTCCTGGTAGCCGGAGCCGGAGAGAAAGAACGGCGTGGCCGAAAGATCCACCACCCGCTGCACACCGATCTTGCGGCCCACCGCCTCGATTCCGGAGATCCACAGCCGGGCGGCCTCGGTGTTGCGCTCTGCTTCTTTGCGGTCGTCGCCCTTGAGGGCCTCGTCTTCGCGGTCCGTGGGTTTTTCGCGGTAGCAGTGGTGCGCCTCATCGTTGATCACCATCACGTTCTTGAACGCCATCAGCTCCGGCATGACCCGCTGCATCATCTGTCCGGGCGACTCGAGCGTTGGCGGCGCCTCTCCGCGGCGCCCGGCAATCAGGGCGCGCGTGCCCTTTGCCAGCGGGGTGCGCTCGCGCGGCTTGAAGGCGTGGTAGTTGGTGATCACAATCCGGGCGTTGCGGATGACCGGCAGCAGATCGGGAGGCAGCAGTTCGCGCGAGGTGTAGTAGTTATCCGGATCATTTGGCTGCAGCACCCGAAGCCGGTCACGAATGGTGAGGCCCGGCGTGACGATGAGGAACCCGCGAGTGAACGCGCTACTGGACGGATGGCGCACCGCGTTCACCGTCTGCCACGCGATGAGCATCGCCATGACCATGGTCTTGCCCGCGCCGGTGGCCAGCTTGAGCGCCAACCGGTTGACGGCGGGATTGGCCGCCTGGTTCACCCGACGCAGATAGCTCAACAGTTTCTTGCCGTCCGCGGTATGGGGTGCCACCTCGGTGAGCCAGACGGCGGTCTCCACCGCCTCGATCTGGCAGAAGAAGGGGCGAATTCCCCCGAAGGGATAGGAGCGCCAGTGGCTCAGCAGCCGCGCCGTCTCGGGCGTGACGCGCCACTCCTCCTGCGGCAGCGTACGCCACCGGTCCACCGCCCCGCGCACCTCGTTGATAATGGAGGTGAGGTCGTAATCCTGCGCGTCGGCGCCCGCCTTGTCCGCGGTCAACCCCAGATCGGGTTGCGAACTCGCCTTCCCGCGCGTTTTTTTGGGCTTGGGAATGGGCGTGACAAACTTGGCGGAGCGGCGCGACTCCACGATGGTGTTGGTGGGCCGCCCCTCGTCATCCAGCTCCCAGTGCCGCCCCGGATAGGCGTAGGGGCTGTTGAGTATCGGCTTCTCAAAGAACGCGCTGCTCTCAGTCGACACGTCGGTAGTACTCCGTCATGCGACCATCATCATACCTGATGCCCGATGCGTCAAGTCGGTTTTCTGAAACGATCAGTACCCTACTCCCGCAATTCCGCTGCCAGTTCACGCAGGAAGGTAACGAACCGCGCAT
>REDM01000298.1 GCA_007693485.1 Spirochaetaceae bacterium | reverse complement strand
TTTCAGATCACGCGGGGCGTGGGCTTGGTGGCCAACAGCCCGCTCATGGGTGAGATCTCCTCAGGACGTGACCGCGGAGGATTCCTTGCCCGGTTCTCCATGATCACGGCTGTTGCGTCGATTGCCGGGGGGCTGAGCGTGGCGCTCCTCTTGAGCGGCGATCCCCCGCTTGGGCGGTACTCCCTGCTGATGAGCGCCGGTATCGTCTTTGGCTTTCTGGGGTGCTACCTCATCACGCGCCTGCCCGAACCGTCCGGTGTCAGCGAAGGCGCTGCCGAAGGGATGCTTCCCGCGGTGCGCAACGCCCTCGCGGAGCCCAACTTCCGGCGGCTCATCACGTCGTTTGCGGTGCTCACCGCCCTGTCCGGGGCGGCGCGCACCTTCCTGGTGGTCTACGCGCGGCAGGTCTACGCGCAGCCGGACAGCACCACCATGCTCTACACCGTCATCGGGAGCACCGGATGGATGGCCATGGGGTTTGTTGCCCGCCACGTAATCGACCGGCTGGGTGCCAAACCGATGCTCGTGTTCTACTCCGTGGTCTTTCTGGCGAGCATGATTCCGGCGCTGATTTCGCCCGCGTTCTCGGGTACCACCCTGGTGATCCACCTCGGTCTGGTCTTCTTTCTGGCAACCATGGGCTTCACCGGGGGTGAACACTGTGCACAGACCTACTTCTACTCGTTGATTGCGCCCAAGGACCGGCTCAACCTCGGCGTGCTCTTTTTCATGACGCTCGGGCTCGGCGGCAGTATCGGCTCCTTTGCCGGTGGGGTGCTGCTGGACACGTTGTCGGTGTTGAACGTGGGGACGGTGGCCACGCAGTTTCGCATCTTCTTTCTGGTACTCACCGCGCTGACCGCGGTCTGCATCTTGCTCATGCTGAGGCTGGAGCGGCTTGGCGCCCGAAGCACCCTGAGCGCTTTGGGCGTACTGCTCTCCATCCGCGACCTTCGCACCATCACGCTGCTCAACCGCCTCGATCGCACCACAACCGTCAGCGGCCAGCAACAGGTACTGCAGGAAATCGCCGGCTCGCAGTCAAAGGTGGCACTCTCCGAGATCCTGCCCATGCTCAGATCACCGAGCTTTGCGGTGCGAACCGATGCACTGGAGGCACTCAATCGCGTTCCCGTTGAGCCCCCGGTGATTGAAGCGATCGTAGACGAGATCAATACGCAGGAGTTCACCACCGCCTACATCGCCGCACGAATCGCCGGGGTCAAGCAAATCAAAGAGGCGCGACCCGCGCTGCGAACCGCGATGCGCTCCGCCGACTACCTCCTGGCAGCCAAGAGCATGGTGGCGCTTGCCCGAATGAAGGACCGGCAGTCAATTCCCCAGATGGAGCGCGCGCTCGAGGAATCCGGCAACCCGCTGGTGATCATTCACGCTGCGGTGGCGCTGAAGATCCTGCGCGCCACCGATTCGCTGCACGCCCTCATCGCCGCGATTCGCGCCCCGCAGCTTCCCCGGTACGCGGCGGACGAGATCATACTGGCCATCGCGGGGTTGCTGGACATCGAGGCGTGGTTCTATCCGCTCTACACCGCCTTTCTGGCCGATCCCGCCTCGGCAATCGAAATGCTCGACGACTATCAGAACGAATGTGGAACCGCAGGGAGCCGCGCAACCGCCCCGCTGCGCCCCCGCTCCGGCGATGTGGATGGAGACGACGGGTCTGCCGTAGAACAGATGGTGGCCGGCGATTCTGAAGCGCTCGCGGGCGCGGCCGAAGCGCTGGAAGAGTTGCGCCGTCATACCGATAATCGCGCGTTCGATGAGCTGCAGGACCTGCTTGAAGTCGCCACCATTCAGGACAACGGGCCGGTCCGGTTTCTGCTCGCGGCGGTCATTGTCCGGTTTGGCTGTGAGGTATCGTGATCGGCGATCCGGTGGCGCGACCGGTTATCCGGTGCCCGGCCGCGGCATCGCGTTGAGCATCTCGCGGTAGAGGTGCTCCTTACGATAGAGCATATCCCAGGGAACCTGATACGCTTCCTCGATGAGCGTGCGCTGGAACAGCTCCTTCGTCGGACCGACCCGGATGGTACCATCCTTGAAAAAAAGCATCATTGAGGTGCTGAATTTGCCGGTGAGCTCGAGGTTATGGGCGGAGTAGCAGATAGAGACTCCCGTCTCAGCGGCGATCTCCATCAGAAAAGCAAAGACGCGCTCTTTTCGATCCTCTTCCAGCGCAAACACCGGCTCGTCCATCAGTACAATGCGTGATCCGTAGAGCAGGCTGAAGCCGATGATAGTCCGCTGTAGCTCACCCTTGCTCAGTGAGCCCGTTTTTCGCGACAGCAGCTTTTGAACATCCAGTTCGCGCTGAATCCGCGCCAGAAACTGCGGGTCTTTGCGTTCGTAGTAGCCCTCGGCGTAGACGTACTCCATCAGATCACCGATCGGTTCATCGGTCTCAAACTCCATGTTCTGGTAGATGAACGAAACCAGCCGGTTCCGCTCCCCTTCCACCTCAGGGTCAACCCCGGCACGAACGAAGGCGCGAGTGTCGGTGCCAAGCACACTGACGCTCCCCGACGATGGGAAGACCCGCGCGCCGGCAAGCAACAGGAAGGTCGATTTCCCCACCCCGTTCTGCCCCACCAGGGAGGTTACGCCGGGAGGAACCGAGAGCGACAGGCCGTCGAATACCGTCGTTTCCGATATCTCGGGATCATCGGACATTGCAGCGTAGGAAAACGAGAGAGAATCGAGGGTGATGATGGGCTCATTCATGGCCGCAGCGTACCCAAAAATGCACAGCTTTGGGAACACTTCCTTGACTTCCACGCCGGTGCACTTTATGATGTGAATTGAGCAAACGCACGAACATTCGGTCGCTCATCTTCGGCTCAGGCCCAACGTGGGTGTCCGTGTGTCCACTCGTCCGGTTTGGATCACCGTCTAAGGAGTTCAGTAAATGGCAAATCTCGAATGCAGTTATATGGGTATTCCGCTGAAAAACCCGTTCGTCATGGGAGCGTGCAGCCTCACCGCGCACATGGACTCCATCAAGAGAATCAACGAGATGGGCGCCGGGGCCATCGTTATGCAGTCGCTCTTCGAAGAGCAGGTGCAGCTTCAGAAGTACAAGCTGGAAGAAGACGTGCAGATGTACGATAACTGGCACGCTGAAATGACCGACATCTTCCCCGACATCGAGCACGGTGGGCCCGAAGAGCACCTGATGTGGGTACGCAAGGCGAAAGAGGCCAGCTCCATCCCCGTAATTGGCAGCCTTAACGCGGTAAACCACGAGACCTGGGCCGACTGGGCGGTCAAGCTCGAACAGACCGGCATCGACGCTCTTGAGCTCAACTTCTTTGCGATTCCGATCAGCTTTGACCAGAGCGCCTCCGACATCGAAAAAGCGCAGATCGACGCGCTGACCTCGGTAATCAAGAAAGTCAAGATTCCCGTGTCGGTGAAGCTGAGCCCGTTCTACTCCAGCCCGCTGGAGATCATCAAAAAGATGGACAAGGCCGGCGTTGCGGGCGTTGTGCTCTTTAACCGACTCTTCCATCCGTCGTTTGACATCGAGAAAGAGACCAGCAGCTTCCCGTTCAACCTCTCGAGTCCCGCCGACCACCGGCTGCCGCTGCGTTTTGTCGGTCTACTCGCCGGCAACGTCAAGGCGAGCCTCTGCGGATCCAACGGTATCCACTCCGGATCCGATGCGGTTGAACTGCTGCTCGCCGGAGCCGACGTGTTCCAGGCGGTGAGCACCGTGTACCGCAACGGAGTCGACGTGATTCCCCGGATCATCCGCGAGATTGAAGAGTGGATGGCGCGGAAGGGATACGCGAGCCTCGACGACTTCCGCGGAAGACTCAGCGTAGAGCGCAACCCGGATCGGTTTGCCTACAAGCGGGCCCAGTACGTTCGGATGCTGCTGCGCAGCGACGAGTACATCAAGCGGCCGAAGCTGATCTGATCACCATGACCATCGAGAAACGTCCCTTCGGCGAAACGCTGGAGGGACAGGTCGTCGATCAATACATTATCGGCAATGGCAACGGATTCGCGTTTCGCGTCACCACCTACGGAGCCACGCTGCTCTCGGTGACCGTACCGGATCGCTCCGGTGCCACCGTAGAGGCAACGCTCGGCTTTGACTCGCTTGACCGCTACCTGATCAAGCACCCCTTCTTCGGCGCCACGGTCGGACGATACGCCAATCGAATCGCCGGAGGCTCCTTCTCTCTCCTGGGAAAGAAGATCACCCTCCCCCAGAATGAGGGAACCACCACGCTGCACGGTGGTCCGGCGGGCTTCAACCGGCGCATCTGGAACGCCGAGCTCTTCGGCGGCGACGGAAACGCGGGAGTCAGTTTCACTCGAACCAGCCCCGACGGCGAGGAGGGCTTCCCGGGGAACCTGGCGGTGAAGGTCGTAATCTACCTGACCGAAGACAACGAACTGGTCTTTGACTACGAAGCCACTACCGACAAACCCACCGCGATCAACCTCACCAACCACGCCTACTGGAACCTCGCCGGTGGAGGAACCATCCTCGATCACGAGCTCACCCTGCACGCAGAGCACTACCTGCCGGTGGACGACGCATCGATCCCAACGGGTGACATTACACCCGTTGCCGGTACCCCGTTTGATTTTCGCGAACCCAAGCGAGTGGGCGAGGAGATCGGATCCGTGGGGATTGGGTATGACCACTGCTACGTGGTGCGTGGCCCGGTGAACGAAGACCGCGCTGCCGACGATCCGGTGCGCCACATCGCGCGGCTTGTGGACCATGGGTCCGGTCGAGGAATGGACGTTCTCACCAACCAGCCGGGTGTGCAGCTCTACACAGGAAATAAACTCGAAGGGGTGACCGACCGCAGCGGCACGCTCTCGAAGCACGCCGCGCTCTGTCTGGAGACGCAGGACTTTCCCAACGCGGTGAACGAGCCGTCCTTCCCGGCCGCCATTCTGGAACCGGGCCAGACCTACCGGCGCACCACCAT
>REDM01000220.1 GCA_007693485.1 Spirochaetaceae bacterium | reverse complement strand
GCAGTGCCGGGCGTCGGAACTCTATCGCGACCAGGAAGCGTGGAGCCGCAAAGCCGTTCTGAACGTTGCGTGCTCGAGCAAGTTCTCGTCGGACCGAACAATCGGACAGTACGCGAGCGAAATCTGGGGCGTGAAGCCGTGCATCATTGACACCACGGTCTCCCCCGAGCGCACCCTCGAAGAGGCGCGCCGGCAGTAGTGCCGTTCTTGAGGGGTCCCGGGACGTATCGTGCCCTGCCAGGACTGGTCAGTCGGTCGTCATCGAATGGAAGCCGGAATCGGTTCTGAAGCGTGGCAGCACGATCAGAACCGTTCCGGTAACCAGCGAGACGATCGCCATGGTGAGAACGGGTTGCAGCGCGCGCAGGTAGATTGCCGCCAGATAACGGTGGACCTGCGCCATCCAGGCGATGATGGTCGTGGCTTCTGCGGACGAAGTGTCGGGTTGTTCGATCAGCGTGCGCAGCACCTGTTCGGTCACCGATGAACCAAGAAACCGCACCGCCGCGTACCCAACCAACGCAAGCGTTCCCAAGAGCACAAAGGGAACACCGATCCTCCGGAGGCCCCGCAGTGGATCGCGTCTCCACGCGATCAGAATTACCGCCGCCAGAATAAAGAACGCAACGACAGCGCTGACGAGTGCTCCATTCACCGTTCGTCGTCGATCCACATAGTGCGAGCGAAAGTGTCGAAGGGCGGCAGGATCGGTGTGTTCGATTAGCCCCACCGGCACATCGTAGAAGTCCAGCCTCTCCTGCAAGGTCGCCACCATCTGAGCGACCGCTTGGCGCCGTTGTGCTGGTGAGAGGCCGCGCAGGGCGTCCAGACCGGGCGTGCCGTCGTAGTCGCCGCGCGCGAAACCTTCGCTAATGCCGGAGGCGATGGCGTCAACGGCTTCTTTGGTGAGCAGAGGCGGTACCTGATCGACGGGAATATCACCGTCGAGATACCGGAACACCGACGTGATGAAGCGTTCCACCGAGGTCTGCACGGGACGGCCGGGAAGCCCCAGCAGGATCATCGCGCGCCGGGCGGCATCAATTGCCTCTGCGGCGTCAACCAATAGTTCGACATCTGCAATCGCCGTCGCTGTCACAAGCGGCTCAAGCCGCTCGGGATCCAGAGCGATACTTGCGGTCTCGACCCAGAAGCGCTCGCTCAGGATTGTCGTCCGAACGGTCAGTGTGGTGCCGATGAACAGCAGCACCACGAGCATGAGAACCACAACGGCGAATACGACAATGGCACGCAACACCGATTCCATCGAGGTCCCCCTGTTCTGGCGCAGGCCCGAATTATGTTCCCCCACCCGAGCGGTAGTGGTTTCCCAACGCGGCGGGGGGGCGTGACTTGACTACACCGCCTGCCAGGATCACGATGGTGAGCAGGTAGGGGATCATCTGGATGATCTGGTGGGGGAGGGCGATCTCCATGGTCTGCAGGCGGATCTGTACCGCGTCGGCGTAGCTGAAGAGCATGCTCGCTCCGAGGCCTCCGATGGGGTTCCACTGGCCGAAGATATTGGCGGCCAGGCCCATGAAGCCGCGGCCGGCACTCATGCCCATGCTGAAGCGCCCGATGTTGCCGATCGACAGGTATGCCCCGCCAAACCCGCAGAGCGCTCCTCCGAGGATAACGCTGAAGTGCTTGATGAAGCGGACGTTGATACCGAGGGTGTCGGCAGCCTCGGGGTGCTCGCCGGTCATGCGGATGCGCAGGCCCAGCGGTGTGCGAAAGAGCAGAACCCAGCCACCCACAATAAGGGCGATCATCACGAAGACGAAGGGCGACTGCACGCCGATCACCTGGCCGATCACGGGTATGTCGCTGATCAGCGGAATGCGGATGCTCTGGACGCGCGCGACTGCCGGCGAAATGCCGCGGGTTCGCCACACTACCTGCATAAGCCACGTGGTCAGGCCGAGCGCGAGGATGTTTATACCAACGCCGGCTACCACGTGGTTGGCGCGGAACTCAACGGTGAAGATCGAGAAGACCGCCGCGGTTGCTGCCCCGGCTGCGACACCGAGCAGGGTTCCCAGCAGGGCGCTTCCGGTAGCGTAACTTCCCACTGCACCGGCGAAGGCGCCCACCAGCAGCATCCCTTCCAATCCGATGTTGATCACCCCGGCGCGCTCCGAAAAGGCTCCTCCCATGGCCGCGAGGGCGATGGGCGTGGACATGCGAATCGCCGCGTTCAGCGTGCGAAGGTTAAAGATCACCGCGAGGATTTCAAGCCACATCGACCGGCTCCACCTTGGGTTTGCGCCATCGTACCATCGCCCGCAGCGCGGCCGGCGCCGCCACCAGGATAATTACCAGACCCTGCACCACGATGGTGAGATCGCTTGGGATGCGCGCGAAGAGCTGCATCGACATTCCGCCGCTGTCGAGGGCGCCGAAGAGCAGGGCTGCGAGCACCACGCCCCACGGGTTGCCACGGCCGAGCACTGCAACCGCAATGCCGGTAAAGCCGTAACCGGGCGAAAAATTGGCTACAAACCGATTGAGCAGGGAGAGGACCACGATGCCGCCGGCAACGCCCGCCATGATGCCGCCAAACCCCATCGCAAGCACCTGAATACGCTTGCTGCTTACCCCGCCGTACTCGGCGGCATCGGCGTTGCGTCCCACGGCCTGGAAATCGTAACCGAGTGCTGTGTGGCCAAAGAACCATGCAACCAGAGCCGCTACCGCTATGCCAAGGAGAATTCCTGCCGTCAATCCGGTGCCCGGAATAATCTGCGGCATCACCGCAGCGGCAACGATCCGCTCGGTCTGGTCGACGGCCCCAGGAGCCTTGAAATAGCGCGATGTGATGTGCGTGGTTGCGAAGATTGCGATCGAGTTCAACATGATGCTGGTGATGACCTCGTGAGCGCCGGTCTTGGCTTTGAGGATACCCGGTATAGCACCCCAGAGAAACCCGGCGAGTCCCGCCGCCAGCAGCGGCAGGCCGATCGCAATCGGCTTGGGCATACCCTCAACGGTGAGGGCGACCAGCGCACACGCCAGTGCTCCCCAGTAGAGCTGTCCCTCCGCGCCGATGTTGAATAGCCCCGCCCGAAACGCAATCGCCACGGCAAAGCCGGTGAACAGCAGCGGGGTTGCTCGCAGCAGGGTCTGCGAGAATCCGTGCAGACTGCCAAACGCGCCACGAAACATGCTCTGATACGCGAGCGCAACGTTGTATCCCAGGATCACCATCAGCAGTGCGCTGATTACCAGAGCAAGAAATATCGCGAAGGCGGAAAACCCAAGTTCTGTCAGCGCCGCGCGCACCTTTTCCGACGAGGTTGTTGGTCTTGATCGTGCCCCGGTTGGCAGGATTGTCGAGTCGGCTTTCTGAGTCATCCTGCCTCCGCCTGGTGACCCGCCATCAGCAGGCCCAGTTCGCTCTCCGCCGCGTCGCAGCTTCGCTCGGCAACAATTTTGCCTTCGTACATCACGAGGATGCGATCGCTCAGCGCACGCACCTCGTCCAGTTCCGCCGAGATAAGGAGGATTGCTTTTCCGGACGCCCGCATCGCCAGCAGTTGATTGTGGATGTACTCAATGGCTCCCACGTCTACGCCTCGCGTCGGCTGGCACGCGATGACGACATCCGGTTTGCGGCTCAGCTCACGGGCAACCACCAGCTTCTGCTGGTTTCCGCCGGAGAGCGAACGAACCGGTGCGTCGATGCTGCCGCAGCGAATGCCGTACTGCGCCACCACGCGCTCGGCGTATTCGTTGATCTGCTTGCGTGAGAAGGCGCCACGTCGACTGAATGGGCTTCGCCACTGAGACCCCAGTATGAGGTTCCACGCGACCGAGAAGTCGGGCACCACCCCGCGACGCAGTCGGTCGGACGGGATGTGCGCCATTCCTACCTCGCGCCGGGCGTCCGGTCCTGTCCCGAGCTCCTTCGCTCGAACCGTCATGGTTCCCGATGAGAGCCTGCGCAGCCCAACGATGGCTTCTTCGAGTTCGAGCTGGCCGTTTCCCTCTACGCCGGCAATGCCGAGGATTTCCCCCGCGCGAACCGAGAACGAGATGGATTCCACCGCGGTACCGTACCGGGAAGCAACCGAAAGATCGCGCACCTCCAGAAGGGGCGCCCCGACTTCGCTGGGTGGGCGCTCCACTCGCAGCAGTACGTCCCGGCCGACCATACGGCGAGCCAGCTCCGCCGGACTGGTCTCTGCGGTGTTCAAGGTATCCACCACCGCTCCGTCGCGAAGTACCGTGACGCGGTCTGAGATTGCCATGGTCTCGCGCAGCTTGTGGGTAATGAATACTACGGTTTTACCGTCGTTCTTAAGGCGACGGATGATTTCGAACAGGTCGTCGGTCTCCTGCGGAGTGAGCACCGCCGTGGGCTCATCCAGGATCAGGAAGTCAGCCTTACGGTAGAGGGCCTTGAGAATTTCTACGCGCTGCTGCTGTCCAACGGAAATGTCTTCTACGCGTGCTCGCGGAGCGACGCGCAGACGGTACCGTTCTGCCAGTTTGGCAATGTCTTCGACCGCGGTGTTCATGTCGAGAAAGCCGTGCCGCGAGACCTCGCTGCCGGCGATGACGTTTTCGGTGACCGTCAGTCTCGGCACAAGCATGAAGTGCTGGTGCACCATGCCAATGCCGAGGCCGATGGCGTCGTCGGGACGACGAATCGTAACGGGCCGCTCATTGACCCGGATTGAACCGCTGTCCGCCTGGTAAAGCCCGAACAGGATCTTCATGAGGGTGGTCTTGCCGGCTCCGTTCTCGCCGAGCAGACAGTGGACTTCGCCACTCTCCACCGCCAGATTGACAGCCTTGTTTGCCGTGAGTGTGCCGAATCGCTTGGTTATGTCAAGAAGTTCTACCGCACGCATGGGCAAGTTTCCCCGGGTCACGTGACCCGGGGATTCTACTTCAGAATGCCTGCGCTTCCGCGATCGAATCGGGAATCTGGATTTCTCCCGAGATGATCCGGGCCCGGATGTCGTTCAACCGAGTGATCGTTGCCGGGGCGAGGAGTCCGTCGTTGAAGCCCAGGGCTCCGTCGGCAAGCCCAAGCCGGTTGAGGCCGGCCGCGAACTCATTGTTGACCACGCGCTGTATCGCGATGAAGACAGTCTCGTCGACGAGCTTCAGTCCGTTGGTCAAAACATGACCGGGTGCAACCTCGCTCTGGTCCGAGTCGGCGCCCATACCGTAGACGCCGCGTTCCATGGCCGCGTCGAGCACACCAAGGCCGGAGCGTCCGGCAGCCTGCCATACGACGTCGGAGCCACCTTCGATCATCGAGATCGCGATCTCTTTTCCCCGCGCGGGATCGCCGAAGCTGCCGACGTAGGCGAAGGTCGCCTCAACGGAGCGATCGATGTAGCGTGCGCCGGCAATAAAACCGGCGACGTTGGCGTCGATGAGTGGGCTCTGAACGCCACCGACAACCGACACGCGCCGGTTGCGGTTGGTCAGCGGCATGTTCGCGTCCAGAGTCGTGAGCGCGGCGGCCGCACCCATCATGAACCCGCGTTCCTTCTCGGCGTACACAAAGGAGGCGACGTTTGGTGCATCAACCACCGTGTCGATGATCGCGAAGCGCTGATCCGGGAATGCAGCCGAAACCGCCCGAAGCGCGTCACCCTGCTCGAACCCAATCGAGATAATCAGTCCGTATGCACCGGTAGACGCGAATTGATTCAGGAAGTTTTCAAACTCCGCGACGGCCATCGGCTCCGCATAGTCGTAGGTGATGCCCAGCTCGCTTGCGCCGCGCTGCAGCCCTCGATACGCGGCATCGTTGAAGGACTGATCGCCCAGTCCACCACGACCAAAAACCACGGCAATGCGCACTCCCTCGGGTTGCCGCTGCTGCGCCGCACCCCCGGCAAACGCCACAACCGGGGCGATCAGGGTGAGTAGCACCATAATCGCTACCACCGTGAACCGGGAAGCCCGGCCACTTGTTTGTCTGTTCATTCTGTTCCTCCTTACTTTACTTCAACCGTCTCAAGACGGGTGATCTTTGTTTGGGTACTGGCGTACACCGAACGCAAGTTTCGTACCAAATGTCGGCCGTTTCACACGCCGTTTGCGAAGTCGTTCCAGGACCGCAACATACACCCGATCTCCCGGCTTCTCTTGCAGAACGGGTGGTGTCAGGTCGCCTGAATTCCGATTCCTCCATACCGAATCCTTCCAAAGCGTCGCAATTCTTCGTTCGACACTTCGTACCGGTAGGTTCAACCTCGCGCCCGCAGACCCACATCACGCCAGAATCAGGCGGGCGACCTCCGTCAGCAGCGGGCGCAGTCGCGGGATCGCCGCGTTGGCGACCTCGAGGACTTCTTCGCCCGAGAGCTTGGTTCCGGCGAGGCCCGCGGCCCGGTTGGTCACCAGGGATAGACCGAGTACCTCTGCTCCACCTTCGCGGGCGGCAATTGCCTCGAGCACGGTCGACATTCCCACCAGGTCCACACCGAGGGTCTTCATCATGCGGATTTCGGCGGGAGTCTCGAACGCGGGACCAAACCAGCCGCCGTACACCCCCTCACCAATGGATGAGTCAAAGGCACGAACGGCAGCCCGCAGGCGAGGTGAATAGACGTCGGTGAGGTCGACGAAGCGCGCGCCGATCAACGGGGTCTGCGCGGTAAAATTGATGTGGTCGCTGATAAGGGCAGGGGATCCCACCGCCAGATCGGCGGTGAGGCTGCCGCAGGCGTTTGTCAGGACAATGGTTCCTGCACCCGCGGCAATCGCGGTGCGAACCCCGTGCACGGCAGCGAGCGGCCCATGCCCCTCGTAGAGGTGGGTGCGCCCGGCAAAAATCACCGCGCAGCGCTCGCCGCTGCGGATCGCCCGGATTTCGCCGGCGTGACCGGCCGCGGTGGGCGCGAGAAACCCGGGAATCTCGGTAACAGGAAACCGAAGGTAGGGCTCGCCGATGCCGTCGGCGGCTTCCTTCCACCCGGAGCCCATCACGAAGGCGGCATCAATCCGGGGAGCATCGATTCGCTTCAGCAGCGCACCGGCCGCCTCCTGCGCGATCGTTTCGGCGTATTTGGCGCGGTCACTCGGCGTCCGGTCGGTCCACATTGCGGCACACTCCCTGTCGGTTGCTTTGCTAACTGTAGGGCTGCCGCGACCGGACGTCAATAGGGTACCCGCAAGAAGTGGTGCGAAGATTGTGCTTTTCTGGGGCCGCAGCATTGCGCTCACAAAACGACGTGTTCAATGGCGTCGCGTACATTTGACACGGCTTCCGGTTCCGCCGATACTCGAGGTGTCCGTTAAAGAAAAAAAGGATACGGTGATTATGAAAAACGTGAGCATCAAGGTAAAGGTTTCTCTCGCGGTCAGCCTCATGCTGCTGATCATTCTGGGAAGCGTGGGGTGGGTCACCATCTCGCTCTCCGCGCAGACCAACCGGACGACCTCAATCGCCTACATGGAGGCGCTGTCGCAGGCCTACGCCAATCGCACGGTCGCCCTGCTTGAGGTGCCGCTCGACGCTGCGAGAACCCTGGCTCAGATTCTTGCCGCCCACGGTGAGCTGCCCGCTGAACAGCGGAGGCCGCTGGCGGTACACCTGCTTCGTCAGGTTGCCGCGCAGAACGATCGGTTTATTGCGGTCTGGAGTCTCTGGGCTCCCGACGCCATGGGCGACAACGATGCGCGGTTTCGGGGACGGATCGACCTTGGCAGTGACGAAAACGGCAGGTTTACCCCGATCGCGTTTCGCCGGTCAGACGGCTCGGTTTCCCTTGATGCCCCCGATTCCACCGAGCTCTTCGCGGCGTCGTTCTTTCAGACGCCCTTCACCACCGGGCTCGAGTATGTCTCTGAACCCTACCGTTTTGAGATAGATGGGCGCGAAGTCTTCATGATCAGTCTCGTTGCGCCGATTCCCGGTCCCGACGGTACGCTGGGAGTTGTTGGTGTAGACATGGCCATCGACACTCTTCAAGAGGAGCTTGGTGGTGTCCGTCTGTACGAAGAGGGCTTCGGGCGCCTGATTTCGTGGGACGGCACCGTCATGGTGCATCCCTTCGTCGATCGGGTGGGTCGGACTGCTCCGGAATGGAACGACGAGCAGACTCCTCTCCTTATGGAGAACCTCCGAAGCGGTCTGGTGTTCACCGACGAGTATCTTTCGCTGGCAACCGGAGAGATAACCATCAAATCTTTTGTACCGCTCTTCGTGGGCAGCTCGGAGCTTCCGCTGGTATACGGCACCGTGGTTTCGCCCGATGAGGTATTTGCATCGGTGGCCCGAATGATTTCGCTGCTGGTGCCGATCATGATCGGTGGGCTGGTGCTTGTGGTTGTGGCGCTCTTCCTGCTCATTCAGTGGCAGATGCGGCCGATCGATGTCGCCCGTCGTGCGCTGAAGGATGTGGCCGAAGGGAGCGGCGATCTGACCAGACGGTTGGAAGTTCGGTCCGGCGATGAAGTTGGCCGGCTCTCCTCGTACTTCAACACCTTCACCGAAAACCTGCAGAAGATCATGCACAGCATTCGTGGCGCCGTTGATCAGCTCGAAGAAGTTGGGCAGGGGCTCTCGACCAACATGGAAGAGACCCACGCGTCTGTCGAGGAGATCAGCGGCAACATCGCCATGGTGCGGGAGCGGTTCGGTCGCCAGACCGAGAGCGTACAGACGGTCTCCGCGACGGTGGAGCAGATCACCGGCAATATCGAAAGCCTCAACCGGATCATCGACGAACAGGGCAGCAGCCTCGAGCAGTCGTCTTCCGCGGTGGAGCAGATGGTTGCCAGCGTGGAGTCGGTCACAACCAACGTTCAGGCAAATCGTGAGAGTTTTCAGCGACTCGAAGAGGTTTCCGAAACGGGGTACCAGCAGCTCAACAGTGTGACGGAGACCATTCGCGAGATCGCGCATCAGTCAGAGGGGCTTGGTGAGGCGAACTCGATCATCAACGGGATTGCATCGCAGACCAACCTGCTCGCGATGAACGCCGCCATCGAAGCGGCACACGCCGGCGAGGCCGGCCGCGGTTTCGCCGTGGTTGCCGATGAGATTCGCAAGCTCGCCGAGAACTCTGCCGCCCAGTCGCGTTCCATCGGCACGGTCCTAAAGGCGCTTCAGTCGCTGATTGACAGCGTGGTCACTTCGGTTGAGCAGTCGGGGCAGTCGTTTGAAGAGGTTCGCACGGCGGTGCGGACGGTGACCACCATTCAGGACCAGATGCGCGGGTCACTGACGGAACAGAGTCAGGGAGGACGCATGGTACTCGAAGCGCTCACCACGCTTCGCCGCATCACCGACGAGGTCACCGCCGGCTCGGGGGAAATGCGCACCGGTAGTCAGGCGATCCTTACCGAGGTGCAGCAACTCGTCGACCTGTCGCGGGAAGCCGACGACAGTATGGAAGAGATCAAACGCGGCACCGACGAGATCCGTACCGCAATTCTTGCAATCGTCGAACTCAGCCAGAAGAACACTGAGGGAATTCGTCAGGTTGACGAGCAGGTGAGCCGGTTTGTGATTTGACCGGCTCTGGCGCCCGCTGAAGGAAGCGGCGTAGGCTCCCGCCTGGAGCGGGCGCTTACACGCCCTGTTCCGCCACGCCGGAGTTCCCCTGTTCCAGGAAGCTATCCGCAAGCAGCTGCTCGAGCTGTCTCCCGGCCATGGAGATCTCCTCCAGAAAAGCGCTCTTCCACTGTGCGTAGGTTCCACCAAGACCGTCGATCAGACCGCGATAGTACTCGATGCCGGCCTTCAGGTTTTCGGCGTAGGTTCGGAGGTCATCCGCGCTTCGGGCTCCCTGGGCGCGCGCTTCGTCGGCGAGTTTCTGTGCCAGATCGGCCAGGTAGAGCTTCAGCTCGTTCACAAACATGTGGGGGCGGCTGCGGGTTTTCAGAAGACTGATTCGTCCATAGATGTGGTCTACCATGCTCCGCAGGGTGGTGACTTCGGTGAAGTAGACGAGGTTGGGTCCGGGGCAGACCGCCGGCGTCAGGCGATCGCGCTCGGTGCCGAGCTGGTTGTTCTGCGCGAGGGAGCCGGAGAGATCACGACAGATGCACGCGCGCTCGGTCACCTCGGTTCGCGCAGCCTTCCGCGCTTCGGCATCCATCGGTTGCTCGTCAATCTCTGCCAGCTTGAGGCGCTGGTACTGGGTTGACGCCGTGCAGATTGGGAGCTCAGTGAACTCGGTGTTGAACTTCAGGAAGCCCTTCGGACAGGGACTACCGGGGCGGCCGCTTTCCGCGAGCTGGTGCTTGCTGATTTCCGCGGCGGAATTGATCAGATTGCTGAACGGAACGCCGAGGGGTGATGCGCCGGTTGACATGATCTGCCCCGGTCCCGCCGCTGCGAGCTTCTTCACGGTCTCTGCATCGATGTTGACGCACTCAGGTACCAGAAGGAATGGTGAGCCCCAACCGACGCTGTCGATCTGGTAGTGCTCAAGCAGAAACCGGTGTTCCTCGGGGGTTCCCACGCCGCCCTGTGCGCTGAGCCGAAACGACGGCTCAGCCGGTACGGGCAGGTTCCGCTCCGCGGCAGCCTTCGCGTACACCTCGTAGACCGTCGCCCGCAGCTCTTCGCGCCGTTCGGTGAACTCCTGCAGAACCGGCCCCATCAGATAACCGTCGGTTGAGAAGGTGTGCCCACCGCAGTTGAGTCCGGACTCTATCCGGTACTCCGAGATCCAGAGTCCGCTTCGCGCAAACATCTTTGCCTGAGTGAAGGCGGAGCGAAAGTCGCTGACCTTCAACGTGATGCGTTTCTTGAAGTGCCCATGCTCGTCCGCATGAAAGTCCGAAAACTGTTCGATATAGCGTGCGAGCCGCCGATTGAACCCGGCCGACAGCACCACCGCGGAATGAAGGTCGCTCTCGGCGTACCCGCGGAGCGCGGCCATCGCGTCGGCAAACTCGGGAGCGAGCTTTTCGCCGTTGTGGTAGTTGTCCTTGTCAACCTTGACCATGATGTTCACGTCGATGTCGCCGGCGCGCACAAGCCCCCGAAGTTGCTGCTGAAGGCGCTCGCGCTCGCCCGGATCCTTACACAACACCATCTGCGTGTACAACGCACGGTCCGCGGAACTCTCGGGCAGCATTTCGAAGTAACTGGTGATGTCGGAGCCCGGTTCGAAGGGCGCCGATCGCACCGCTTCGCAACGATCTCGGACTATCTGTTGCAGCAGATTCAGGTAGGCGGTAACCCGCCGGGCGCGTGGGTCGGGGTCATCGCTTCCAATCGGCTGATATCGCTCACCGCGCAGTCGGCAGTAGTACTGCCGCAGCTGCTCGATGATCTGGTCGTCCACAATGGAGAGCACCGAGGAGACGCCGTACCGGGCCACCTTTGCAGCGGTGTCCAGAGAGAACCCGATTCCCAGAACGGGAATGTGAAATGTATGGGGGGATGTCATGGCGTGTTCCTCCGGAAGGAAGTGGCGAGATATTCAGAGGGTAGCACGGATCGTCCAGACACTACAATTGACGGATCGGCGGTCGGGTCAGGGAGAGAACGGGCGACACCCAGTGTGCGGATGTCTTGCTTTTTCGCCCCCGCATTGCACATGATGGGCGGGGAGATACGCCAATGCGCATATATCGTTCTGCACGCAACCGCGGTTTCATTGTGTTGGTTCTGGGACTCCTTGTTCTCGGGCCGCTGGGCGTGAGCGCCGGCGAAACCTTGGACTACTCCGCGCTTGAACCGGTTCGGTTTCGGCTCGACCGCGACCTGGCCGATATGCGCCGCGCGGTGTGGGTTCATTCGGGTTCGCTTGCGGCGGGGGTGGTGGCGCCAATCTTTATCTGGCCCATCGGGACCTTGATTGCCGCCGACATGGCGATCGAAGCAGGGGAGTCCTACCGCAGGAACGTCGCGGGCGCTCTCGGGGTTTCTCCTCTGCCGTCACTCAAAGGCGCCCGCACGTGGCAGACCGCCGGCGCGGTCGGTTACATCGTGGGAACCGTGTCGCTCGGCGCCCTGGCCACCATGGCCCTTGCGCAGTCAGGAGGCGGATCCGATCTGGACCTCCCGATTGCGATCAGCGCGATATCGATGGGTAGCGGGTACGTGCTGGGAATCACCGGAACCACGGTGGCCACATGGCGGGCACGAAACACGACCGTGCGGTTTGACCGGGGGTTGTCCGCCGCGCGGTGAGCGCTTTCAATGGCGGCGCCCCCTCAATGATCGGGCGGCCAATCAGCGGGCGGTCAGTGCCTTGACGTACTGCAGCCGCTCGAGCTCTTCGGGTCGATAGTGTTCGGACTCGGCAAATCGGCCGCGGGCGGCGGCGACGTCGGCATAGCCGTTGGTGTCGAGCCAGTCGCTGAGCTCGGAGATGATCTCCGTGGCTCCACGCACCTTGCGCACGTAGAGTGCGGAGGCAATCTGCACAACGCGGGCGCCGGCCACGATTGCCTTCGCGGCGTCGAGACCGGTGTGCACACCGGTGGACAGCGAAAAGTCACAGGCTATCCTTGGCGACAGGATCGACATCCAGCGCAGGGGCAGGGGAAGCTCATCTGAGGTGCTGAAGCGGTTTCCCGGCACCGGTTTCAACGCCACCGGGTCGATGTCAAGCTGGTAGAACCGGTTGAAGAGCACCACGCCGTTGACGCCCGCCTCGCGTAGTCCGGTCACGACCCGCGGCAGTGCCGTGAAGTAGGGGCCAACCTTGACCGCAATGGGGAGCCGGGTGCTTTCCCGAACCGCGCGCACAATCGACAGAAGGTGCGCTTCGATGTCCTCGGCCCGCTCGTCGAAGCTGAGAGGCATGAGCGCGATGTTCAACTCAAGCGCATCGGCACCGGCCGCCTCGATACGCGCCGCGTAGTCGGTCCAGCGGTCGGCGGACGTGCAGTTGATGCTCGCAATGACCGGAACATCCACCGCGTCGCGCGCGCCGGCGATCAACGAGAGGTAATCGTCGGGACCGTGGGATCGAGCGAGGTTCTGCAGGTAGGCGCGCGCTTCATCGGGGAAGGCGGAGCCGGATGATCCCTGCCCGCCACCCAACTCGGCGTTGATCTGTTCCTCAAACAGGGACTGCAGTACCACTGCGCCGACGCCGGCTTCCGCACATTGCTTGACTCCACCCACGGTACCGGTGATACCACTGCTCGAGGCCAGAACCGGATTTTTCAGCTTGAGTCCGAGATACTCTGTGCGAAGGTCTGCCATAACCGTTTCTCCCTGTATGCGTGCGCGATCGAGAACCCTGACGGTCAGTAGAGTCCGCGGTTCAGTCCATCCATCATGGCGGAGAGTACCTTGTTGCCCCGGACGGTTGCCCCTGAGTACCCGTCAATGTCGTCGATGAAGGATCCCGGTGTATAGAGGTCGAACATCGCGCTCAACGGTTTGCCCTCAAGATACTGAACAATCTGTTCGTGCTGCTGGACTACGGGGTAGAGAGGGTCATCGTTGTCCATGTTGCGAAAGTCGTTGCCGTTGTAGAACAGGTGACGAAAGCTCACGTCACGAATCGTGTTGTTGGAAAGATTGAACTGAACGCTCACCTGCTGTTCGCTGCGATCTCCATAGATCCCGCGGTATCGTCCATCGGGGTAGGAGCCGATTTCGCGGCTGACGTCTCCGGCCGGGGTATAGAGCCCACGGTTGAGACCGTCTCTGAAGGCGGAGAAGAGTTTGGCTCCGCGAACCGTTGCGCCGGAGTATCCATCGATATCGTCAACGAACTCACCCGGCGCAAAGAGGTCGAAGATTGCCGAAAGCGGTTTCCCCTCGAGATGACTGGCGATCTGGCGGTGCTGAATCAGGACAGGGTACATCGGGTTATCATCGCTCATCGTTCGGTAATTGTTTCCTGAATGATAGAGCTGCCGGTACTCAACATTGCGAATGGTGTTGCCTTCAAGCTCGAACTGGACGGCCACTTGCTGTTCGCCACGGTCGCCGTAGATTCCGCGGAAACGTCCATCCGGATACGACCCGATCTCCCGGTTCAGTTCTCCGGATGGCGCATATAGGCCGCGATTCAGACCGTCGCGGATCGCCGAGTAGATCTTGGCGCCGCGAATCGTCGCTCCGGAGTATCCGTCAATGTCATCGACGAAATCTCCCGGGTTTTTCAGATCGGCAATGGCGTCGACAGTTCGCCCTTCGAGATGGGTGACCACCTGCTGATGCTGAAGCCAGACCGGGTATTCGATGGCACCTTCCTCAAGCTGGCGATAATCAATGCCCGAATGGTAGAGATGGCGGAAACTGATGTCCTGAAGGACTCCGTCCACCAAATGGAACTGAATCGATACCTGTTGGTCGCCACGGTCACCGTAGATTCCGCGATAGCGCCCGTCCTCGAACTGCGGCATTGCGGACTCTTCGACCGCTGCTGTTGGTGCAGTCGGTTCCGCTCCACAGCCGGAAAACAGCAGTACCAGCGCCCCGGCAACCGCACCCAAAATCACTCTGTAAATTTTCATAGCACACTCCTTCCTTTTTTTCGCAACAATGTCGCGTTGTCTCAACTCTTCTTTCAGTTCACATGCTCCTACCTGGGAGATCCAACGCGTTGGTCACCAGTACCGACATCACCAGAACAGGAATCCCGTTAACGCCAGGGCGAAGACCGCCATGGAGAAGAGGACCACCGGATTGGTCTTGAAGGTATCACTCGATTCCGAAATCCGGGATGACTCGCGAATCGCACCGATCAGCACGAACATGATCGCGAACCCCACGGCGTTGCCTCCGGAAGCTGCAACCATGGCTGCCGGCTCGCCGTACGTGCCAACGAGGATCTGAACTCCGATAAGCGGTGCGACCCCCAGAATCGCCTGGGGCATACCCATCCACGTGTCCCGCAGTTCGCCCAGAGCCAGCAACAAAGCGGTAGTCGCAAGGCCAACCGCGAGGAATACCATCGGCGCTGCCACGATGGGGACCATGGTGGTCAGGGTTGCGCCAACAAGGCCCGCGAAAAACAGCGCGACGGAGAACCGAAGAGCGGGCCGCAAGGAGCTGCGCGCAGATCGCGGAACAACAACCGCAAGGAGCGCTCCCACAAAGGTCATCACCACGGGATTCTGGATCAAAATTGAATCGAGGAACGCACGCATCGCAACGTTCATTGCTTGCCTCCGCCGTTGGTAGCAAATCGAACCGCAACCCGTGCTCCGAGTACCACCGCGCCAACTACAAGAAACGCTCCCATTGGGGATGCAAAGAAGTCCGCGGGGATCACGAATCCACCCGGTGCGAGATATCCCGCAATAGTTCCCCGACCGAACACCTCTCGTACAACTCCGGCCGTCAGCAGCAGCACGCCAAACTGAGCCCAGCCAATAAGGGCATCCCGAGCAGAAACCTTCTGGGCTACTGCGTAGAACACAATGGGGGAGACCCCGGCGAGTTGAAGGAAGAGGATCGCTCCGTCGGGAACAACAACCACAAAGGGTGCCAAAGAGGCGAGGAGCCAGGAGATGATAAACCCCACCGAAATCAGGAGCGACCAACGGGCGAACGGGGATTCCCCCGCCGTAATTCGCACGACGGCATTCACACCACAGACTGCCAGCGCCGCTGCGGCCGAGATCGTCAGACCGGCCAGCGCCGTGAGCAGCGTTCCGGTTGCCCCGAGGAGCGTTACCAGCCCCAGCAGAACAATCCGTTCGATACGCAATACTTCATCCATAATGCTGTGATCTCCCTGTTGCGCCGACCGTACCGGCTACTGATCGAGGGCGTCGTGGATGGCGGCGAGTAATCCACGGCTCGACGCCGTTGCGCCCGATACCACGTCCACATCCAGACTCTGTGAGGCGATCACCGTATCAGCGATTCGCCGCAGCGCCGGCGCCCCAATATCTGGGGTTTCGATATGTGAGAGTACATCGATTGCCGTTACCCGATTCCCGTCAACCGTTGCTTCGATGCGGATCGGGCCGTTGTACCCTCGTCCGGTTCCGGCAAATATTCCATCGGTGGTGAGGGTTAGTCGAGTCTGCGGCGCCCGGGGCGCTTCCCGGAACAGGAGAGCCTGTTCCACGGCGTTGGCTACCGCACGAGATGATACCGTGGCGCCGGTGATTGGTTGCAACGTGTCCACCACAGCGGCAGGTTCCGCAGTCGAACGCCGCAGGAACTGGTTCAAGAACGACGGACGCCGAACCAGACCGCCGAGAGTGGCGCTCTCTCCGTGGTCCACCACCCGCAGTCCGATCACGCGCTCATCCATGTCGAGCGCGACCACCATGCGGATCGTGCTCTTGTACCCCGCACCGGAGGCGTAAACCAGATATCCGACCGGTTCGGTTTTGCGGTAGACCTGCTCCACGCGAACGTCTTCACGCTCGCTGTCATAGTGCAGTGCGTGATGCGCATCGTCAAAGAACAGGCGCATATCCCGACGGACCGTTCCATCGACGTAGTAGTCTCCCACCAGGCGCTGAAGCGCTCCGCTGCCAAATCCAACTCCGAGTCCAAGCACCAGCACCAGCACCGCGGCAACTGCGGCGATCAGACGTCTCCGGCGTTTCGCCACTTCGCCGAAGAACGAGTCGACAATCGACACGTCGAGCAGCGGGGTGATACCGTTCATCAGAAGCACCGCAAAGGTGACGCCCTCGGGATATTGGGTGAAACGGCGGATCAGTACCGTCAGCACACCGCAACCAATCCCGTAGATCAGGCGTGCGCCGCGGCCAACCGGAGAAGTCACCATATCGGTTGCCATGAAGAGTGCAGCGAACATCAGGCTGCCCGAAAGGATGGTGAACAGGGGGTCCATGCCGAGGGCGAGAGCCGTAAGGACGGCGGCACCAAGGTACCCAACCGATATTCGCCAGCCGACGTATCCCCGCGCAAACAGATAGACGGCGCCAATCAGCAGCGCAAGCGCCGAAACCTCCCCGATGCTTCCGGGGATGTATCCCAGGAAGAGCTCGAGATACGAAGCGGATGCGCCCTCGAGTGGAGTGGCGGCTGTCACGGTGTCGTAGTTGAGCGGAAGGCGCCACTCGGTGACCAGCGCGGGATAGGCAAGCAGAAGGATACCTCGAGCGACCAGGGCGGGATTGAACACATTGTGCCCGATTCCCCCAAAGGCTTGCTTACCGATGAAGACAACCACGGCCGCGCCAAAGAAGGGTATCCACCACGGACTGCCCGGTGCGAGGGTGAGCCCAAAGAGCATGCCGGCGAGAAAGGCGCTGCCGTCTCCAAGTGGATGCTTGATCGAGAAGCCGCCAGGAGCGAAGGGACGATCCAGTATCGACGCGGTGATCGCTGAGGCGAAGATCAGGTAGAGGGCGTAGGGGCCGAACAAGATTCCCGCGGCCGCTGCAGCGGGAAGCAGCGCTGCGGATACCTCCCACATGGTGCGACGCACGGAATCGCGGCTCTCGATGTGTGGACCTGATCGTCGTACCGTTTCTTTCATCACCGTTCCTCTATCGCGATCGCCGAGCGGCGGCTGCGGCCTTGCCGTGGTTGATCCACTCGAGCAGTGGGCGTTTGGAGGGGCAGACAAACTGGCACGCGCCACAGAGTATGCACGCCTCCAGTCCCGCTGAGATCGCTTCGTCCAGCATGTCGTTGTTGATATACGCGGTCATTCGATTCGGCGGAAGGTACATCGGGCAGACCTCGACGCATTTGCCGCAGCGGATGCACGCCATGTGCAGGCTTCCGCGGTACTCGGTCTCGGTGAGCAGGATAATGCCGCTGGTCGCCTTGGTGACCGGAATCGTGAAGTCGGTGACCCGCATGCCGGTCATTGGCCCTCCCACGATAACGGCGGGATCGGGCTCGGATTCCCCGTCGCAGAAGGCGATGGCGTTCGCAACCGACGCGCCGAGAGGAACCCGAAGATTACGGGGGGTGGTGACCCCGTGACCACTGACGGTGACCACCCGATCGAACAGGACGCGCCCCTCGTCTACCGCATCCGCAATGGCACACACGGTCTGCACGTTGTTCACCAGTACACCGACCGAACCTGGCAAAGCGCGTATCGGGACTTCGCGGTTGAGCACCGCTTTTACCAGGTGCTTTTCGGCACCGTGGGGATACCGAGTGTCGAGGGCCTGAGCCGCGATGTTGGGGAAATCCTTTGCAACCTTTCGCAGCTGTTCGAGTGCGACCGGTTTGTTGATCTCGCACGCAACGTAGCCCTGCTTGGCACCAAGCAGTCGCCGTACGATGTCCAGACCGCGGAACACCTTGTGCGCTTCTTCCTGCATCAGCCGATCATCAACGGTTATGTAGGGTTCGCATTCGGCTCCGTTGACAATAACCGTATCGATTGCGTCGGTGCTGGCCAGTTTCACGTGAGTGGGAAAGGTTGCTCCGCCGAGCCCCACGATACCGGCTTCTTCAACCCGACGGATAATCGCGTCGCGAAAGGCGGCATCGGAGAGTCCGTCGATGCCGATGGGCTCCAGCCGCTCTTCGGATTCCTGATCCGACTGATCGGCTCGAATTCGGATGGCCGGTACCCGGGTTCCATCCGGAAATAACGCGTCGGTGATCTCGGTTATCTCACCTGCCACACTGGAGTGGACTCGTGCAGAGAGTCCATCGGCCTTGTGGCCGATCAGGGTTCCGCGCTGAACTCGGTCTCCCACTTTTACCGCAGGTTTGACCGGCACGCCGAGGTGCTGCTTCAACGGGATCAGCACCTCGGCAGGAACCGGCAATGCGATGATCGGTTCGTCGGAGGTGAGGCCCTTCTCCTCGGGGAGATGGGTTCCTCCAATGGGAAACTTTTTAACGCTGTCACTCATCAGGATCTCCTGTTCGAGGATGGAATCGGCTCTCGCTTCGGAATCAGAAGCGTCCGATGATCACATCGCTTTCGGAGAGGATCCCTGCGTTCACCAGCGCACGCTGGTACGATGTTGACTCGCGCGACATCCGCACGGTGGCTCCGGAGATGCCGTCGGTGGAGTTTTGCACGGTACGCGTTGCTCCAGTGGGTACGTCGATACCAAACTGGTTCTGATCGTTGATTGCATCGCGGTAGCGGTCGGGAAACCAGTCAACCAGGGACGTTACGGTTCGCGCGTTGCGCCCGGTGAGGTATCGGGCGATGGCATTGTAGTTACCGGCCCATCCGCCGATCCCGAAATATCCGTACTTGGGCGAGGTGGCAACCGGTCGATCGCCGGAGAACTCGACGCCCATCGCCTGAAGGAAGTTGCGCACTGTGGAACTGCCGGAAATGCCGCTGAACACGCCGGAATCGCTCAGAACGTTGGAGTAGCGACCCAGTGCAAACAGGTGGCGGTTTCCAAGCTCATCCCAGCTCTCTGGTGCTAACCACGCTCCGCCGCTGGTTCGCTCAGTTGGAACGACCAGACCGCTGCCGAGAGTAAGCTCGCTCATCTGTGCCCGGTAGTCGAATCCGGGAGGAAACTTCATCTCGAACTGGTAGCGCGTCATCGGCTCGACGACGGCCACGGCTGCCGTCCCGTCGCCGTGGACTGCCACGGCATACAATGACATTCGGTTCACGGTGTAGATCGAGAACATTGAGTTTCCGGCCCGGTAGTCACTTCCGAGCGTCGCCATGGTGGGAGTCACAGAAAAATCGACGGCGACCCGAGCGTTGCCAGCCTGGCGCGTGGTCCAAAAGCCGTCGACGCGCTGGAAGTACCGCATTCGGGCTTCAAGGATGTTGGCGTCCTCATCCAGCTTGAGAATGGTCTCAATGTAGGCGTCCGCGTCGGCGAACGCGGTACCGCCGGCTTCCCCCGCCCACGAATACCCGACGTGGTAGCCGTCGTATCCGGCGGGCCCCGACTCTATGACGACACGTTCCGGCTCGCAGGCAACAAGCGCAAGAATACCGGCTATTAAGGCCACAACGACTGCAAACCTTCTCCGTTTCATTTCTCAAACTCCCGAGTATTGTCTTTGATTGTCGACACCATAACACAGGATTAGCGTTTTGGCGACCCTGAACCATCGGTTCGTTCGAAATAATCGGAACACGCTCGTTGCTGAGACGGTCCGGAACCGACGGAATCAACTCGGGAGCTTCACCGTGCACTCACTCCGTCTCTTTGGTTGTGTGTGAGCTGGTGGTGGTCAGTGGCTATCGCGCTGCGCAGAAGGCAAGATCGCCGTCTGCGTAGGTACCGAGAGTTGCATCGCCGTCAATCTGCATCAGAATCCGGTTGATCTCCGGCGCGTTTTCCGAAACCGGCGCGAGGGTGGTACACGGCCACAGAATCAGTGGACTCAATCCCGTCCGCTTCTACGGGCTTGTGCTTCGAGCGAAATAACGTGAGATAGATCAATCCGACGAGTGCTCCTGCGATATGGGGGAAGTGCCCGACCGTTGGCAGCCAACGAAAGACAATCGCTGCAGCTGAGAGGACGAACAGCGCGATGGGAAGCACGACGTTCGGTATATGGAAGGGTAACTCGCGCTTCCGCGGAAACGCACAGTGATAGTAGAACAGGATTGCAGCGGCCGCTGCACTGAACCCGATTCCGGCGGTTCGTCTCGCAAACAGGGTCACTGCTCCCGCGAGGATGGCGCTGAACACGAGGAGCACATACCTGCGCGATCCAATGAGGCGCTCTACCCACACTCCCACCCAAATCAGGATCAGCATGTTGACGATGATGTGATTCACGTCCACGTGGACAAATCCGTACGTGACGAACGCGTACCATCGACGCGGCAGCTCTGCGGAATCAAACGCCAGAAACCTCACGTTCTCCCTGTCGGTCGTGAGTGCGACCAGAAGCACCCCCACCGAAACGAGCAGGAAGGCAGCCGATACCGGGTTCCGTCGCACTCTCGCTATCTCCGGAACCGTCATTCGGCCTCCCAGTTGAGGCCGCTGCGGGAGGTTCCGCTCTGCAGTCTCAGCGATATCTGTCGCTGAATTGCCGTGATCGGCTCTCCGGCCTTCACCGTGTAGCCAAGCTCCTGTTGCTCGCCGCTGGAGACGAGTCCCGTTGCTTCTCCTTCGAGCGGCACATGGAAGGTCATCTGGTAGTTGGTGTGCATCTCCATGCCCTGCTGTGGGACGCGGAACACGTTTCCCATGGTCTGCACCTTGAAGTATGCGTGACGAACCCCGTCCAGGAGGTCGACCCGGTGATAGAGGCGAACCGGTTCGTGGTTGTGGAAGACCCCGTGCTCAACGGCGATGTCCTCGGACGGGCTTATCACGATATCCCCGGGTGACTCGCGTGAACCGATGTCGTCTACCACCGACTGAAACGAATGGACGTCGATCAGCTTGTAGTGCAGGAATATCCCGAGAGGGTGAGAAAGATAAGGACCGCACGCCTGGTTGAGAGCCGCGATGAAATCCCCGCCGGTGAAGCGGTAGGCCAGGTTTTCCGGGAAACCGGGAATCAGGGACGAAAGCGGCTGGAACTCTGTTGCGCGGGGGTTGGAGCCGATGAGACGCTCGCTCGGAACCTCACGGTAGCGCGTATCGACGAGCTCGATTTTCTGTTTGACCTCATGAGCTTCGACGGAGACGGTAGACAGCCGGTACCGGATGATCAGCTCTTCAATCTTGAGCAGTTCCTTGATCATCGGAAGCCGTTCCAACTGTTCCGTGGAGTAGGACGCCTCCGTGACCTCGAAGAGATACTCGTACGACTCACCGGTGCGGTAGACGTGCGGGACGATTCCCCGGATGTGCGGCTTCATGCTGGCTGTTCCCCCCTCGAGTGTGCTACTCGTTTGAGCCGTGGTGCCCCAGCGCAGGCGCGCGGGCCACGCCGGTTAAAAACAACCGGGTACCCACAAAACGCCCGTGGG
>REDM01000177.1 GCA_007693485.1 Spirochaetaceae bacterium | reverse complement strand
GCGGCTTCCCTAAGGCGTCGCGATCTGCGATGATGGCGGATCATGAATATTGGTCTGATTGGTCTGCAAAAGTCGGGAAAGACAACGATCTTCAACGCCCTCACCGGGCAGGACGCCGAGGTTTCCGACTACGTTTCCCAGAAAGTTGAACCCAACATGGCGGTGGTGGACGTACGCGACACGCGCATCGACCGGCTCTCGGCGATGTACGAACCCAAGCGCACCATCTACGCTACGGTGGAGTTTGTTGATTTTGCCGGACTCTCCGCGGGCGCGGCCGAGCACGGAGTCTTCTCCGGCGAGGCGATGCAGATGGTGAAGAACGCGGACGCGCTCTGCGTGGTCATCCGCAACTTCTCCGACGAGGTGATCGACGAGACCCACGGCGCACCCAATCCCGCCTCCGAGATCGAGACCATCGCCACCGAGCTGGTGCTCGCCGATCTCATCGTGGCCGAACGCCGGTTGGAGCGGATCCGCCACGACCTGCAGCGCGGCAAGAAGACCCCGCAGCTCCAGGCCGAAGAAAAGCTGATCGATCGGCTGGCAACCCATCTGGGCGACGGCGCCCCCGTGAGCACCCTGGAGCTCACGCCCGACGATCGCAAGGCGCTGTCGGGGTTCCAGTTTCTCTCGGCCAAGCCGTTCTTCGCGGTACTCAACTCCAGCGAAGAGCGCTACAGCAAGAGCGGCGACGCAATCGCGGCCATCGATGCGCGCTGTCCCGTGGTTGAGTTTGCCGGCAACTTCGAGATGGAGCTGAGCCGTCTGGAGAGCGATGAAGAGCGCGAGATCTTCATGGCGGATATGAATATCACCGAATCGGCGCAGACGCGCCTGACCACCTTCGCCTATCGTACCCTTGGGTATATCAGTTTTTTCACCGTTGGAAAGGACGAGGTCCGCGCCTGGACCATCCACTCCGGAGAGTCGGCGGTGGACGCCGCCGGCACCATCCACTCTGATCTCGCGCGCGGGTTCATCCGCGCGGAAGTCTTCAGCTACGACGATCTAATGGAGCGCGGCTCCGAGAAAGGCGTCCGCGACGCGGGCCGCTTTCGCCTGGAAGGGAAGACCTACGTGGTCGCCGACGGCGATATCATCAACGTTCGCTTCAGCGTGTAGCCCATGCCTGAGCGCGCGGGGGCGGCGGCGAACGCAGGAGCCACTGTTGTGCTCGTGGGGGCGGGCCACACCCATGTTGAGCTGCTCCTGCAGGGCCACCGCTTCACCGAAGCGGGCCTGCAACTGGTAGTGGTCAGCCCGGAACCCGCCCACCCGTATTCCGGTATGGGACCAGGCCTTTTGGGCGGTACCTACTCCGTGGCCGATATCTCTCTGCCGATTGGCGATCTTGCCGCCCGCACGGGTGCCCGCTTCGTACAGCAGTCGGTGGTCAGCCACAACCCACAATCCCGGACCCTCATGCTCGCGGACGGCTCGGCGCTCGGGTACGACCTGGTGTCGTTTAACGTGGGGAGCGAGGTGCCCGCGGACGCAGGCCGCTCGGCGGTGTGCCCCGTGATCCCGGTGAAACCCATCGCCGGCCTCGCCGCTGCTCGTGAGGTGATTGAGGCGGCGTGCCGCGCTGGGCGTGGCGCCCGCGTGGCGATTGTGGGCGGAGGACCGGCGGGCGTCGAGCTCGCCGGCAACGTGGCGTGGCTGCTTGCGACGCTTGGCGCACCCGCCGCTGCGGCAGGCGCGGAGTCGCGGGTTGATCTCTACGCCTCCGATCGGCCCCTCGCCGGGCTCAGCGGCCGGCGGCAGCGGTACGTGGAGCGGTGCCTTAAGGCATCGGGGGTCCGGGTGCATCACGGTCAACGTGTGGATGTGGCGGCACTATGCGGTGGGGCCGCCGGGTTGTTACCGTCGCCCCCCGACCTGGTGCTGTTGGCAACCGGGATCGGGCCTCCCCGCGCGCTGGACGCCTTCGGGCTTCCGTGCGCACCCGACGGCGCCATACTGGTGGATCGTTACCTGCGAGCGCAAGGAGCGGAGCACGTCTTCGCGGTGGGCGATTGCGCCTCGTTTGCCGAGGAGCCGCTGGATCGCGTTGGTGTCTATGCGGTGCGCATGCAGCGCGTACTGCTACGGAACCTGCTTGCCACCGCCGCGGGGACCCCGCTTCAACCCTTTACCGCAACCGGGCCCTATCTTGGCGGCCTCAACCTCGGCTTCGGCCGCGGTATCCTCTACCGGGGTCCGTGGACCCTCCGCGGACGGCCGGCATTCCGGGCAAAAGACTGGATTGACCGCCGCTTCGTGCGTCGGTATCAGCGGCCGGTGGCCTGAACGCCCGAGCGCCATGTGCTTGCGTCGCGCGTGATATCCCGCCGCGGGCTGATCGGCGGCGCGAGCAGGACTGCGCGAAAAACGAGGGTACATTTGACTGTGCAAAAACTGTGATATTTAGCAGTGTTTCTGCTAAATATACATCGAAATGCACAGTAAATTCGTTCCGCTTGAGCGTGGAGACGGACCTTTTCCTGGGTCGAGAGCCGGCGACGCAAAGTGTGCGGGAGCCGCCGGCCCGGCCCGAACTTGCCCGGCCTATTCGTCCAGAAACTGCAGATAGTGGGTCGTCAAAGCGGAGAGATCGGCGTAGGTGCCTCGCAGATCGGCCGGAAGCAGTAAGGCAAGCTGGTACATCATTTCCACGGTCATACGACGGCGGTCACCGGATGTGATCGACGTGCCGTCGGGTTTGCGCAGGCGGAAGGGGCGGCCAACGCGCACGAAGACCGGGGTACGTCGCAGTCGCTTGAGGTTTGTTCCCAATTCGCGCAGCCCCCAATGGACCACCGGATAGACTGGCACGTCCTGTCGGGTAGCCAGGAAGGTCGCGCCCGGCTGCCCCTCCCGCAGACATCCGTCACGACTTCGAGTTCCTTCGGCGGCAATTCCCAGAAAGTAGCCCTCTTCAAGCACGCGCTGGCACTCGCGCATCGCGTTGCCGTCAACCTGGCCGCGGTGTATTGGAATGATGTTCCAGGTCTTCATGTAGAGTCGGGTTACCGGGTGGCTCCACAATTCCTGTTTCCCAAGCGCACTCATCTTGCGGGGACGCAGGAACACGTAATAGAGCGGACCCTCCAGGTTCGTCACGTGGTTGGAAAGCAGCAGTCCGGGACCTTCCTTGGGGATGTTCTGCAGCTCCTGATGGTCGAGCCGGCAGACGGTGCGAAAGGCAGCCCTGGTTACCGCGTTGAGTATTGATTCACCGATGGTCATCTGCGGAGTATATCCCCTTTCGCCGCCGCTCGTCGCCTCCCGGCCTCGAGCCCGCGACCCCGAGCACCAGCCCCGAACCCGCGACCCGTGTTGACCGCACAAACGGGATATAGTACGTTGGCCGCGGAAATGAAAGCACACACATCGGCCGACGCGTCGGAGAACTTCTCCGAAGAGCTGGAGATTCGCGAACTGGAGCTCGAGGATCTTCCGGTTGTGTTCGCTATTGGTGAGCAGCTGTTTACCGCAGACAAGTGGCCAAGCCTCTATCGAACCTGGGACGAGTACGAGCTGGTCGGGCTCTTCGCTTCGGACAGCGATTTCTGTTTTGTGGCGGAAGTCGAGGGAAAGGTGGTAGGCTTCGCGCTGGGCACCCTGATCGAGAAGCGGCGAAGCGCGTGGAAGTACGGCTACCTTCTCTGGCTCGGGACCCATCCCGACTACCGGCGACTTGGGGTAGCAAAGCGCTTGCTGGATCGGTTCACCGATCAGTGTATCGACGAAGGGGCGCGCATGATGATGGTCGACACCGCTGCGGAAAACCACGGTGCGGTCAAGTTCTTCAAGCGCGAAGGCTACGGCAAGGCGGTGCAGCACGTCTACATGAGCAAGAACCTGACCACCATGCCGAGCTACCGACGGCGAAAGAGAGATGCATGAGCGACACCCTGCGGGCCATTTGGGACAACATTGACGACGAACGGTTGGTAGAGCTGACGATGGAGTCGCTCGACCAGTACAGCCCTTCGTACGCCGAAGAGCCCGCCATGTCGGTTTTTGCCGCGGCGTTTTCCCGAAAGGGAATCCCGTTCCAGCGGCAACCCATCCCTGAGCGCGAAGACGATACCGGTGGAAACCTGGTGGTCAAGCTTGGCCCCGAACCGGTCGGGCTGCTCTGGGTTGGCCACGTCGACACCGTGGCCTATTCAGACGAGGATCAGGATACCCGGCTTGAGGGTGACACGCTCTTTGGTTTGGGCGCTTCCGACATGAAGTCCGCCTGCGCCGCTGCAGTGGAAGCGGCCATCGCTACCGTGGAGTCGGGCGTGAAGCTTCAGCGCGGTCTCTGCCTGGCGCTGGTGGTGGGCGAAGAAGAGTACGGAGACGGCGCCGAGACCCTGCTGGAGAGCGTCTGGGCGCCGCTGACCGTGGTGGGAGAACCAACCGGTCTGGCGCCCTGCCTGGACCACTACGGCTACTACGAGTGTCGGCTGACGACCAGTGGAACGCAGGCACATGCGGCCCTGCCGGAGCTTGGTTCGAGCGCCATTCACGACATGCTTGCCTGGCTCATGGAAATCCTCGACGTTGCCTCGGGCGATATGGCCGAGGTCGGTCTGGTGGTCAATCCGCGGACCATCACCGGCGGGGCCGGTTCCTTTGTGGTGGCCGACAGCTGTGAGGCGTTGCTGGATGTGCATGTGCCGCCCCAAACCGACCCCGCAGAGATCGCACGCCTGCTGAGCGAGGCGCAAACGCGTGCCTTGATCAAAAACCCCAACGGGGACTTCCAGTTTGAAGAGCTGTTCTGGGCACCAGGTTTTGCGGTTGACAGCGAGCAGACGGTGCTCGATCCCCTTCGTCGCGCCTTCGATCAGGCCGGCCGCGTCTGGAACCTGGGTGTGTTCCGCTCGCACTCGGATGCCTCGTCGGTTCACGCGAAGGGGTCGGTTCCGCTTGTCTGTGGCCCCGGGCGTCTCGAAGTAGCACATACCCGACACGAACACGTCGAGTTGCAGCAGGTTCGCGACGCCGCCCGCCTCTACGCCGCCATGATCCACGAAGCGTG